>CACZQE010000140.1 GCA_902783205.1 uncultured Lachnospiraceae bacterium
CCAAGGGCCTTGCTGCAAAGTTCAGGATCCCTCAATGTCCGAAGCAGTGTGGCTGTATTTCTGGCGTCATATAAAGCATCGTGCCAGCTGCCAATTTGCTCGATTCCTGCATACATAATAGCATTTTTCAGGGAGAGCCGTCCATACACACCGAGTTTTTTTCCGTATTCCTGCTGGAAGTCCTCCCATCCTTCCAGATACCTCTCTTCTTCTTCCGTAAAGCTGATATTTTTAAGCTTCATTTCCTTGCGGATCTGGCAAATGTCCGAATCGCTCCACTGGAGGATCTGACATCGGTCTTCCAGACTCTCGCACCAGCTGAAGAAGCTTTTCATAGCCTGCTCAAATACAGGCGCCTCTTTTACCATTTCCGTTGTGATGCCGGTCAGTTTCTCATACTTTCGCTCGATCCGGTCGTTGCACTGAGGCTTCACCAAGGTCTTGAAGCATCCGATTTCCTGATAATTCTCATCCAGAGCAGCCGCTCCGATCTCGATGATCTCCATGGTGCATGCCTGGCCGGCCTTCTTATATTCCTTTGCAATTCGATTCATTTCAAGATCAATTACGATATATTTCATGAGAGCCTCCTTTACCTGCAAAAGCGCGGATTTTCTATGGCAAGATACCTTCCGGATTCTTAGATCCATTATCCTCTTTCGGGTGTTCAGAATTCTACCCTGCGACCGGGAACGCGCGTTCTTTTTGCCACAAAAAAACCGGGCTTTCGCCCGGCTCTCACCTGATCTCAGCCTTCAAATGCCTGAGGGCTGATTTTTAATCCTTCTTCATGCACAATTTCCAGACCCCTATCACAGCCTGCAAAGGCTTTTGCCTTGATTTCTATCAGGCCCGGATTGCAGATGACTTTCTTCAGATTCCTGCATTCCTTAAATGTGTAGGGTACGATGTTTCTTATTCCCTCCGGCAGTCTGATCTCTTCGATACTGCTTCTGCAAAATGCGTATTGCCACATGTATTTCAACTCTTCAGGAAGGGTGATGCTTCTCAGGCTGCTGCATCCGTCAAAGACAAATGCGCCTATGTCGGTGACTGTATCGGGAATCTCTATAGAGCAGATTTCCTCATGCCCTTTGAAAACGCGGTCATAGATGACCGTGACCGGCATTCCGGCATGGGTCGGAGGAATCTGAACATTCTTTTCATCCCCCTGATAATCTATTACGCTGAATGTGCCGTTATCTACTCTTTTAAAGATAAAGTCCTGCATGGTTTTCTTCTCCTGTCAGATATCTGTAAATGTGTTTTTTCCGCATGAAATTCTCATGGCTCTATTATGCGGCAGAAGTTGGCGATAATCAACTGCTTTCCGTCCGGACAGGCTCGCCTTTGCTTTGCTTTCATGGTATTCTGTTATAAAAAAGGAGTTTTTTATATCATGAAAGAAATCTATCTTGCAGGCGGATGCTTCTGGGGTCTTCAGAAGTTCTTCGATCAGTTTGCGGGTGTAAAAGAAACAGAAGCAGGCTACGCCAACGGCCCTGACCGTGCTCCCTCTTATGAGGATGTCTGCAATAACAGTGGTCATGCAGAGACGGTCCGGATCTGCTATGATGAGGGGCAAATGTCTCTAAAGGAGCTTCTGGATTATTACTTTATGGTCATTGATCCAACTTCCGTCAACCGTCAGGGAAACGATATCGGTATCCAGTACCGGACGGGTATCTACTACACGGATGAGGACCAGGTCCCTGCCATCAGAGAAGTCTATGAGAAAGAGCAGGTCAAAGCCGGCCGTCCCCTCGCCGTTACTGTTGAAAAGCTGAAGAACTTCTACTCCGCGGAAGAGTATCACCAGAAATATCTGGACAAAAACCCGACCGGCTACTGTCATATACCGGACCGCTATTTTCATTTAAACTGACTTTTTTATAAACAATTAAACCATTTCTACACAGAATCAATCTGCTACCGGCAGCAGCATTTTTCAGGCTTCGGCCCGTATCCCCTTAAAGGCTTCCAGTCTCAGGGCCGTATAGAGCATGGATGCTTCCCGAAAGCGTCTGGGGTCCAGCCCGCAGCGGTCTCTTACCCGGTTCAGGCGGTACTGGAGTGTGTTGATATGGAGAAAGCACAGTTCTGCCGTCTTTTTCAGGGACATTTCAGCTGTAAAATAGATATTCAGCAGTTCCCGGTCACTCTCGTCCAGTCCCTCAAGACATTTTCTGATATATGCGGCTCCCGCTGCAGGTGACACACTGCTGAGCAGCAGCTCCAGGCGGAAAGATTCATAAGCGGCAATGTTTTCCCCGGCCGCAAGGCTGGCAATGGCCAGACGTGCCGCCTGGAAGGACAGGTCCTGACGGAGAAGGCTTCTTGCAGATCCGATTCCGATTTTAATATCTTTTCTGAATTTTCCTCCCAGTTCATGCATGGCATAATCCCAGCGCTTACTGTCACGGTCTTTGACAAGCAGTATGTACTCATTTGGAAAACGGTAGGCGTAGAGACATTTACCTGTCCTTGAAGCGGTATCTTCCACCGCTCTTTCAATCGTCGACAGAAGGTTTTCATGGGATTCCTGAAGCTGTATCAGAAATGTACGCCAGGATTCTCCTTCGTCTTTCATATCATTTCTTTCCAGAACCGTCGATATAAATTCTCTTGGTACCACTTCCCGGTCAATGAGGGCCCGGACCAGATATCCGGTCTGTGTGCGGGTATCATAATTTCTGGCGTCTATTTCATGTTCCCGCAAAAGCAGAAGTGTTATCCTCTGGGCCAGACTGGCATATTTGCGTACTTCCTGTGCATCTCCCGTGATGCCGATCACAGCCACGGTTTCCTTGTGAAATCTGATGGGCATATTTATGCCCCGCCGCACATCCCTGTCCGGATCGTCTTCTTCAATGGTTACGATCTCACCTGTCCGTGCGGCTTCATGGCCTCCGTCATGATAGCTTCCGACACGGCGGGGGTCCGTACTTGCGTTTATGCGGCCGTGAACATCAATGAAATTGATATCGTGGTTGCAGATGGTTTTGAGTGTGTCGACAATCTGCTGTGCCAGCTGCATATGAATCTGTTTGGCTGCCATTTTCACTCTCCTTGTTATATATGACAATTTTTCTTGTTTTAAATTGGCTTTATTTATTATCTCTAATATATCATTTGTCACGGTATAATGATACTATTTTTTTAATCAATAAGGGGAGGTAACAGACATGAAGTTTTTATTCGCATCAGATTCTTTTAAAGGCACACTTTCCAGCCAGCAGACCGTGGAACTGCTCGCAAAGGCAGCCCGCTCTGTCTTTGGCGATATCGAATACAGTGGTGTCCCGGTTGCGGACGGCGGCGAGGGGACAACCGACGCCATCGTGGCAGCAGAGGACGGTCAGTGGATTGAGACGGAAGTATACGGTCCGCTGATGGAGCCGGTCAAAGCCCGTTACGGCAAGCTTGACGGGGGCCGGGCAGTCATTGAGATGGCTGCTGCATCGGGACTTCCCATGGTTCCCATGGAAAAGCGCAACCCTCTGTTTACCAGCAGCTACGGTACCGGCGAGCTGATCCGTCATGCTCTTGACCAGGGTTTCAGGGACATTTCTATTGCCATCGGCGGCAGCGCCACCAATGACGGCGGTATGGGCTGTGCCAGAGCACTGGGTATCCGTTTCCTGGATGAAGCCGGCCATGAGCTGGAAGGCCGGGGACAGGACCTTGAAAAGGTTTCCGTTATTGATGTTTCCGGGCTGGATCACCGTATTGCAACCGCAAAAATCACCGTCATGTGTGATGTAACCAATCCCTTATGCGGTGAAAACGGTGCGACCCATACATTTGGCGCCCAGAAAGGCGCGACTCCGGAGATTCAGACCCGTCTGGAAGCCGGCATGGTAAATTACCGTGACATTATCCGCAAACAGTTTGGCGTAGATCCCGATGCCATAGAAGGGGCCGGCGCGGCAGGCGGCCTGGGCACGGCGCTGACTGTGTTCCTTGGCGGCGAGATGAAATCCGGAATTGACACGGTACTGGATCTGATCGAATTCGACAAACGTCTGGAGGGTACGGATCTTGTGGTAACCGGCGAAGGCCGCACCGACTGGCAGAGCTGTTTCGGAAAAGTTATGCAGGGTGTGGGCGAGCGTGCCGCAAAGAAGGGTGTTATCGCCGTAGGCCTAAGCGGTTCCTTGGGTCAGGATGCAGACAGGATATTTGATCACGGCATCGCATCTCTGATGACCACAGTGGATGCCCCGATGCCTCTGGAGGAGGCCCTGAGCCGGGCAGAAGAACTTTATTATCTTGGCGCGGTAAGAATGTTCCGCTTCATTAAGGCAGGCATGGATTTACAGAAATAAAGAGGAGGAAGAGACAAATGTATGATTTCACAACACTGGGAGCCCTGATTGGCCTGGCTATTGCCATTTTTCTCATTATCCGCAAGGTACATCCCGCTTACAGCCTGATACTCGGCGCCCTCCTCGGAGGCCTGATCGGCGGCGGCGGACTGGTTACTACCGTTGATACCATGGTCAGCGGCTCACAAAGCATGATGTCATCTGTACTGAGAATCATGACATCCGGTATCCTGGCAGGCGCTCTGATCAAAACCGGTGCCGCCCAGAAGATTGCCGAGACCATCGTAGACAAAATGGGCGAGCGGCTTGCTCTGGCAGCCATCGCTCTGGCGACCATGATTATCTGTGCGGTCGGCGTATTCGTAGATATCTCCGTTATCACCGTTGCTCCCATTGCCCTGGCAATCGGCAAAAAGGCCAATCTCAACAAAGAGAGTCTGCTTCTTGCCATGATCGGCGGCGGAAAGGCGGGCAATATCATTTCCCCCAACCCCAACACCATCGCAGTTTCTGAAGCATTTAGTGTGGATCTGACTTCGCTGATGTTCAAAAATATTGTCCCTGCCATATGTGCTCTTGGCATGGCAATTGTACTGTCAACCTTTCTGTCCCGGAAAAAGCAGGGACTTCCGGTGGCACAAAGTGACATAGAGTCCGGTAACGCAAACCTCCCCGGCTTTTTACCCGCCATCGTCGGACCTGTTGTAGTTATCATCCTTCTGGCCCTCCGTCCCATCGCGGGAATATCCATCGATCCCCTGATCGCTCTTCCTGTGGGAGGCCTGGTCTGCATGCTGGTAACCGGAAACATTAAAGATGTGGTTTCCATCTCTGAGTTCGGCCTTTCAAAAGTTGTCGGCGTATCAATCCTTCTGATCGGTACCGGTACCATTGCCGGTATCATTAAGGCATCCGCCCTGCAGTATGACGTGATCGCGCTTCTGGAAAAGATGAACATGCCTGCTTTCGTACTGGCTCCGCTTGCCGGTATCCTGATGGCCGGCGCCACCGCTTCCACTACCGCAGGTGCAACCATTGCCGCACAGACTTTCGCACCCACACTGGTTTCCCAGGGTGTGCCCGCATTGTCGGCAGGCGCCATGATTCATGCCGGCGCCACAGTAGTCGATTCTCTGCCTCACGGTTCCTTCTTCCATGCCACAGGCGGAAGCGTCAATATGCGTATCGGTGACAGAATGAAGCTGATCGTCTTTGAGGCCTGTGTCGGTCTTACCGC
>CACZQE010000141.1 GCA_902783205.1 uncultured Lachnospiraceae bacterium
AAATAATAAACACCATCCGGAAGAATCGACTAATGAAGTCAAAAATATCCGGATGGTGTTTTTTTGCTTTCTGCCGGAACGGATTTTCCTAAAGTTTGAAAGGTATTTTTGATGCAAGGGCCGGGTGCCTGGTCTTTAATACATCCAAACCTCTGATCAGACAGGAAGACATGATCTGCATACCCAGGCTTCTTACATGTAAGGAAAAATGTTCATAGGGGTGCGTTATGAGGGTGACGGAGAGTATAACGGATATTATAACCGTACCGATAAAGATTGGAGAGAACTCTTTTTCCGCCCACTTTTCGCTGATTTCATCGGATAGTTCCTCGAGGGTGAAAACGGCCCAGATTACACCGATGATTTTAAGTGACTGGCTTCCCAGTATTATGATCGTTATGCCCATGACAAGATAAAGCAGCGCCCTTCCGGGTTTATGCGCCTCGTCTTTGAAGTACAGGGCCAGCATGATCACCAGAATGCCGCGAAGCGTCATGGCAATTCCGAGCGCCCAGGGGACAGCTTTTGTGAACAGGGCCGGAAAGAGGGCCAGCAGGGCGCCAAAGGCAAAAATTATAATTACAATATATTCGTTTTCAAGATCCCGGATTAATCGTTTCATTCTTTCTCCCTGTTTTATGATATAAAAAAATCAGATCAGTAGTGTGTGCTGCCTGCGATTCAGAAGACAGCGGGACTCCCTTGCCGGAAGCAGTATACATTATAGCACAGGAAGTGAATCTTCGAAACCGAAAAAGTCATCAGAGCGGGCGTTTTTATTGTGTGAGAATCAATAGTCTGCTATTATTATAGTAGACTTTTTGATACCTGTTTTACCAAGGAGCGGATAATATGAATACTATTTCAAAGATGATTCTGACGCTGTTATTTGATTCCTATGTCATATCCTTAGTAGTTTTCCGGGGGCTGTTCATTCTGGGTGCATGGAAGCTTCTGGAGAAGTCCGGACTTAAACCCTGGTGGGCCCTAATTCCCTGGGTCAGAGAATACCAGCTTGCCCGATGCGGAAATCGGGAGGAGGAAGGACGCGTTTACTCTGTTACAAGCTGCCTGATCACAGTACTTTCGCTGGCCAATATCCTTTTACGGGCTTCCAGGGGAAACCGGGATCTTATGTCTCTGTCGCCTCTTTTTATGGTATTCCTTGTCGCTGTCATGATTATACATATCATATACAATATGCGGATTTTTACCGGCCTGATCGAAGTATACGGAGTCAGCAAATTATGGCTTCCCCTGAGTGTCATTGATGAAACACGCTTTATCCCCGTACTGGTCTGGGGGTTTGGCAGTAAATATCAGCCGGGGTGGACGATCGGAGATCTGGAAGCAGAGATGGACCGGCTTGCAACCCAGGGAAGTACGGAGTATCTGGAGGAGGGTCTGGTGGTCAACATTAAAGACAGGACCATCCGGGAATTCCTGCACAGGAAGATGCTGCTGCGTGATATACATATGTCCATACCCTCAGGTCACCTGGTCTTATTGCTGGGTGGCTCGGGTGCAGGAAAGACGACCTATCTCAATGCCGTCACCGGTTATGAAAAAGCCAATGCCGAGGTTTTCCTGAGCGGCAAGGATATGTATAAAGAGTACAAGAAGATGCAGTATAATGTCGGCTTTGTTCCTCAGTCGGATATGCTGCGCGGCAAAGATACGGTCGAAAATACTCTCGCAGATGCCGCCAGGCTCCGCCTGCCGATCAACATTCCGGTAAAAGACCGAAGAAAGCGTGTGAGCCAGGTGATGGAAGTTTTCGGCCTGACCCCGGTAAAGGACAGCAAGGCGGAAAAACTGTCCGGCGGACAGAGGAAAAGGCTTTCCGTATCTATGGAATACCTTTCCAACCCTTCCCTTTTTATCCTGGATGAGCCGGACTCCGGTCTTGACGGAGTCATGGCAAAGGAACTGTTTTTACGGCTGCGTGAGATTGCGGATTCCGGCAAGATCGTAATCGTGATTTCCCATACGCCCGACAGGGTGATTGACCTGATCGATGACGTAATTGTCCTGGCCAAAGACAGCACTCAGACAGGCCGTCTTGCCTTTTACGGAAGTATCCCTGATGCCAGGGAATTCTTCGGAGTCAGCAGGATGGAGGAAATAGTAAAAACGATCAATCCGAAGGAAGAAGGCGGAGAAGGGCGTGCAGACGAGTTTGTACTGAAATATGCGGAGGTTGCGAATGGCTGAGAATAAAAAAGACAGTTCAAACAGAAAATTGAAAGTGACTTATCGCGGGCGTATAGCCCAGATCGGAATCTACTTTGTCAAATTTCTCAGAATGTTTATCTATCAGAGCGACTGGACAGTCCTTCCAATGACGGCACTTATTGCCGGAATTGTGGGATTTGTGATGGGTAAATACTACATGGTGACTATTAACGGAACCATGACCGGCACATTTGCCCTGGTATGTGTCTGTATCTGGAACGGATGTTTCAACTCGGTCCAGGTAATCTGCCGTGAGAGGGATGTTGTCAAGAGAGAGCACCGCTCAGGCATGCACATCAGCTCTTATGTCGTCTCCCATATGTTATACCAGCTTATATTGTGTGTGCTTCAGACCATTATTACCCTTCAGGTGGCCGGACTGGCAGGGATGACCTTCCCTGAGCAGGGCATGTTTACAAAGTGGTTTGCCCTTGAATTCGGCTTTACCGTCCTCCTGATCACTTATGCTGCGGATATGATGTCATTGTTTATTTCGTCCATTTCACGGACGACCACCACGGCTATGACCATTATGCCTTTCGTCCTGGTATTCCAGCTGATATTTTCCGGTGGTGTTATCCAGATCCCGGAAGCCGCAGAGCCCGTTTCCATGCTTACGGTTTCCTGTCCCGGATTCAAGGCCATGGCTTCCCTGGCGGACACTAATAATAAACGTAACGGCAGCGTGTCAAAAATGGTTTTCAAAATGAAGAATGAAAAAATTCCTCTGACCATTACCCTGGGTCAACTCATGGATGCCCTGACCGACAAAGATAATGAAGG
>CACZQE010000142.1 GCA_902783205.1 uncultured Lachnospiraceae bacterium
CTCATGGAATTCTCATAGTGAAGACCGATGATTTCATCCAGTGAGAGCATGGAAGAAGGACCGGTTTCTTCCTCCCGTTCCCGGGCGATCAGGGCTGCGCCGAAAGCGCCCATGATCCCGGCAATATCGGGCCGGACAGCACTGCATCCGGAAATGCGCTCAAAACTGCGCAGGACAGCGTCGTTGTAAAATGTGCCGCCCTGGACCACAATGTGGGTTCCCAGCTGTTTGGGGTCGGTGAGCTTGATGACTTTCAGGAGAGCGTTCCTGATTACAGAGTAAGCCAGACCGGCTGAGATATCACCGACAGAAGCCCCTTCCTTCTGCGCCTGCTTTACCTTGGAATTCATAAAAACGGTACAGCGGCTTCCCAGGTCAATGGGTGAAGGCGCAAAAAGCGCAACTTTTGCAAAATCTGCTACTTTGTAATTCAGAGAATTGGCAAATGTCTCTATGAAAGAACCGCATCCGGAAGAACATGCCTCATTGAGCAGGACGTTATCCACTGCCTGGTTGCGGATCTTGATGCATTTCATATCCTGACCGCCGATATCAAGAATACAGTCAACTTTGGGGTCAAAGAATGCGGCTGCGTAATAGTGGGCCATGGTTTCCACTTCCCCGTGGTCCAGATTCAGGGCAGACTTGATCAGAGCCTCGCCGTATCCTGTGGAACAGCTTCCCGCGATCACGGCATCCGGAGGAAGAAGCTCTTTCAGCTCACGGATGGCCCGGATGGTAGTCTTTAAGGGGCTGCCGTTGTTATTATCATAGAACCGGTAGAGCAGTGCGCCTTCCTCGTCGATCAGGGCAAGTTTGGTCGTTGTGGAACCTGCGTCGATACCCAGAAAACATTTGCCGTGGCAGGAAGACAGGTCACCTTTTCTTACCGTGTGTACACTGTGAGCCTTAGAGAAAGCTTCGTATTCTTCTTCTGTGGCAAAAAGAGGCTCCAGACGCTCCACTTCCACCATGGGATGGATATCCGAATGGAAGGTTTCCAGCAGATGGTCCAGGGTAAATGTACATTCCTCCTGTGCCTGCAGGGCAGCGCCTTTGGCAGCGAACAGGTGAGAGTATTCGGGATCTATGATATGATCGTCATCCAGTTCCAGTGTACGGATAAAGGCCTGCTTGAGTTCCGGGAGAAAATGCAGAGGTCCCCCCAGAAAGGCCACATGCCCTCTGATGGGCTTACCGCAGGCCAGACCGCTGATGGTCTGGTTGACGACAGCCTGAAAGATGGAGGCCGCCAGGTTTTCCTTTGTGGCACCCTCGTTGATCAGAGGCTGTATATCTGATTTTGCAAAAACACCGCAGCGTGCGGCAATGGGGTATATGGTGTCATAGCCGGCCGCGTAAGTGTTGAGGCCGGCGGCATCTGTCTGCAGAAGGCTTGCCATCTGGTCTATAAAGGATCCTGTACCGCCGGCGCATACGCCATTCATACGCTGCTCAATCCCATTGTCAAAATAGATGATCTTGGCATCTTCACCACCCAGCTCAATGGCAGCGTCCGTCTCGGGATTAAAATCCTGAAGGGCCTCAGCAACACAGACGACCTCCTGGCAGAAAGGAATATTCAGATACTCGGAGATTGCCATACCGCCTGAGCCTGTAACTGTCGGGCATACCGTGATGTTGCCGAGACATTTCCTGGCTTTGCTTAAGAGATCCTGAAGTGTTTCTTTAATATTTGCAAAGTGTCTTTGATAATCAGAAAACAGAATACTGTGTTTGTCGTCAATCACAGCCACTTTAACTGTGGTTGAACCAATGTCGATTCCTAAAGAATGCTTCATGAATGCTATACACTCCTTCTTTTCTATATCTTCATCATTATAAATTAGGTCAGGGCAAAAAACAACAGTAAAAAATCTTTCAGAGTCCCTCCCGTGACTCCCTGCGGACCGCTTCGGTTTGACAAAGACCGGTATATTTCATATAATCTTTTTAACTGTATAATACTGAAAAAACAGGGTGGTATTTGTATGATCAGAGTGTTCAGGACAGCCGGCAAAAGACTGCAGGAGTGTGATACGATAGAGAGCGGAAGCTGGATTGCCATGACCAATCCGACACCTGCCGAACTGGATGAGATATCAGGCCGTTTTGATATCGATCCGGTGGATCTGAAAGGTGCGCTGGATGAGGAGGAGAGATCCCGAATTGTAAGTGAAGACCACTACACCCTTATCATCATGGATCTTCCCGATACGGAGATCCGTAACGGCAGGGAGACTTTCTGCACCATTCCCATTGGCTTTATTTATATGAAAGAATACCTGATTACCGTCTGCCTGACAGACAACCCGGTCCTGACGGTTTTTATGGACGGGAGAGTGCGAAATGCTTCTACTGATAACCTGACCAATCTTTTTCACAAGATGCTTTACCGCATAGCAGCCATGTACCTGCGCTATCTGAAAATCATCAACAAAACCAGTGAGGATGTGGAGAAGAAACTTCAGAAGTACCAGCGTAATGAAGAACTGCTGGAAATGCTGGAGCTGGAGAAGAGCCTGGTCTATATTTCAACTTCTTTAAGAGGAAATGAGGTGGTTCTGGACAGACTGAAGCGGATCCAGGCCATCCCCAGGGACGAAGAAGACATGGACGACCTGGAGGATATCATTATAGAAAACCGGCAGGGTATCGAGATGTCCAAGATATACACGGACATTCTGGACGGGACCATGGATGCCTATGCCAATATCATCAACAATAACATGAATAACGTCATGAAGCTGCTGGCAGTGATCACCATTGTCCTCACCATCCCCACCATTATCTCCAGTGCCCTGGGCATGAATGTGCCCGGCATCCCGTTTGCCGGAGATCCCATGGGATTCTGGATCATGACCGTTATTTCAATCATTCTGACTGTCGTTGCCTGGATTTTTGTCATATTCAGCAAAAAGCTCTGATCCGGCAGACGCAGGAACTTACATTTAATTCGGAGCAAAGGAGGCAGGAATTACCATGAACTGGTTAAACCGACTGGAAAGAAAGTTCGGCAGATACGCTATTCCGAATCTGCCCTTATATATTGCCCTGGCATACGGAATCGGCGCCATGCTGAATATCATGTCAAGAGGGTCTCTCTACTATACACTGAGCTTTAACCCCTATCTGGTCCTTCAGGGTCAGGTCTGGAGACTTGTAAGCTTCCTGATCGCGACCACCGAAAGCAACATCATTTTCCTTGTTTTCATGCTGCTTTTCTATTACTCCATCGGCCAGTCGCTGTCACACATCTGGGGAGCATTCCGTTTTAATATGTATATACTGGTCGGAATCCTGGGAACCATGCTTTCCGGTTTTATTGTATATGCCATCACAAGGCAGCCGGGGATCTTTCTGGATACCTACTACCTGAACCTGTCCATATTCCTGGCTTACGCGGCCATTTTTCCGGACATGCAGGTCTACCTGTATGCTCTGATTCCCATCAAGGTCCGCTGGCTGGCCTACCTGGACGTGGCCCTTCTGCTCTACACCTTTATTATAGGTGATCTGGGCACCCGGATCTGTATCATTGTCAGCCTGCTTAATTTCCTCCTCTTTTTCTTCTCCTCAAGGAATTACAAGAAGATTTCTCCGGGAGAGATCAGGAGAAAGCAGCGCTTTAAAAAGGAAAGAGAAAAAGCGGAAAAGGTATCCGGGGCAGCAGGAGGATCCCGCCATTACTGCGCGGTCTGCGGAAGGACCGAGAAGGATGATCCGGATCTTGAGTTCCGCTTCTGTTCTAAATGTAACGGGAATTATGAGTACTGCAGTGATCATCTCTTTTCCCACGAACACATTAAATGATCCGGGTTCTGCCGGTTAATTTATTGATTGCTTTTAATAAAATGTATATAATAAAAGAAGGAAAAGATCATGCGAATATCCGAAAAGATCGTGGTCGGAGAAAAAGTCAATAAGCATGCGGATGAGATCCTTAAAGCTCTGGCAGGAGACAGGCCGGTAAAAAAGGGAGGCTGGTATGCCATAACCACTGCACCCACCGCCGGCGGCCAGATGTATATCCTCCCGTCATATGAGGTTTTTAAAGATTACTACCGGGAGCATGACGTTAAAGTCCTCGGAATAGCGGGATCCCGAAAGGAAGCCTGCCGGATCGTGGAAAAGCTGGTCCTGGCCTGTGATGAGACGGGACAGATCGGCAGATTGAAGGAATATCTTGCAGATTTTTGAAGAAGAGGAGGCATAGAGACCTTTGCTGTTATCAATTTTAATAAGCGTTCTGAAGGTCGCCGGAATCGTGATTCTTGTGATTCTGGGATTGTTCCTCCTGATTCTTCTGACTGTTCTGCTTGTTCCTGTGCGGTACAGCTTTGAAATTAAGAAACCTGAGGAACCGCTGGTACGTTATAAGGCAGACTATACCTGGCTTCTCTCCCTGATACATTTTTCCCTGCGGGGAAAAAACACGGACGTGACTTACAGACTCAGGATAGCCTGGCTTACCATAATGGGAGAAAGGGAAGCGGAGGAAAAACCGGAAGAAGAGCTGCCTCCTTCTATTACGGAGGATTCGGAGGAAACGGCCCGGCCGGACCAGGCGGAAGCCCCGGCAGAAGAAGAGCCGGATCAGCCCAAGGAGCCTGAAAAAGAGCCTGAAGCTGAAGCCGGTACTGAACCTGAGCAGGTCAGGGAAGAAGTAATACAGGAAGTTTCCGGGGAAAAAGTCGAACCTGTACTGCCTGAGGAAAAAGAGGATAAGGAACCTCTCATCGACCGGATCTTCAATTGGCTGAAGAAGACGGCAGAGCGGATCCGACGTTCCCGGCAGGATTTTGAAGAAAGAATAGAGAAGATAAAAAGTCTGGAACTTGATGTCTGTATCCCTTTTTCCATCAGGATTTTCAAAAAGGTTATAAAGCACATTTTTCCGCAACAACTGGAAGGAGAGATGGCATTCGGATCAGACGATCCCGTAACTGACGGAAGAGCCACAGCTGCCGCAGCCTTACTGTATCCGCTTTACGGAGAGACTTTTATTTACGAACCACATTTTGAAAGGAAGATACTGACCGCGGACTGCCGGGGAAAAGGCAGAATACGGTTCGGCTTTTTCCTGGTAATCTTCATAGAGGTAATGTTAAAGAAACAGATGAGGACACTGATTTTCACGGCCCTCAGGAAATAAGAGGAGGAAGCAAATGAGCAACCAGAATTTCAAGGAAACCGTTAATGCCCTTTTTGAAGGAATGGATCACCTTCTTTCGTCAAAGACAGTTGTCGGTGAGCCGAAAGTGGTAGGAAGTACCATCATTGTCCCCCTTGTAGATGTTTCATTCGGTATGGGTGCCGGTGTCATGGGCAAGGAGAAGACTGACAACAACAATGCCGGAGGTCTGAGCGCAAAGATGGCACCCTGTGCGATCCTGATCATCAAAGACGGCACATCCAGACTGATCAATGTGCGCAGCCAGGATGCCATGAATAAGGTTCTTGATATGGTGCCTGACGCAGTCAATAAGATATCATCTCTGATCAGCAGCCGGGGAAAGGAAGAACCTGATGTTGCGGAGATCATTGAAGAAGAACTGAATAAAGAGGCAGAGACCACTTCCCTTGATTCCTGAGCCGGTCCGGCCTCATATCACTTTGTATAATTTGTGAAATTTATCCTTGCATTTTGTCAGCGTTTCTGATAGTATAACACTGTTGTAAGTCTTTCAGGCTTAATATTAACAGCGAGGAGGTGCTGTCATGGCAAGATGCGCTATCTGTGATAAAGGTGCTCATTTCGGTATTAAAGTGAGTCATTCACATAGAAGATCTAACAAAATGTGGAAGTCTAACATTAAGTCTGTAAGAGTTAAGGTGAATGGAGCTTCCAAAAAGATGTATGTTTGTACTTCTTGTTTGAGATCTGGCAAAGTGGAACGTGCATAGGTTTTTGTATCACTGATGGCAGACCATGTCTGCTTCAGACCCGACGGGTAAGAATGCAAATGCGAGTTTTGAGGGAATCGGTGATTCCCTCTTTTTTCTTACTGTACAAATGTTTTATATGGAGGAGCATATGAAAGGACAGATTCAGACAGATCTGGGACAGATTTTTATTGATGAAGAAGTAATTGCCAAGTATGCCGGTATTACGGCGGTCGAGTGTTTTGGCATTGTGGGCATGGCTTCCGTCAACGTAAAAGACGGGCTGGTCCGCCTTCTCCGCAGGGACAATCTCACAAAGGGTGTCCATGTAAGTATTGACGATAACAAGATCAGAATTGATTTCCACATTATCGTTGTATACGGATTGTCCATCGCCACAGTAACGGAAAATCTCATTCAGAATGTAAAGTATAAGGTGGAAAAACTTACGAAGATGACTGTAGATAAAATCAATGTCTATGTTGAAGGCGTACGTATTGTAGACTGATCATCCGTTGCGGTGACGCAGGAGTAAGGAGGAAATTGTGAGCATGAATAGCATTGATGCCAAAACCCTTCAGAGGCTGTTTCTGGCCGGTGCCAATCGTATAAACGAACAGAAGGAATATATCAATGAGTTGAATGTCTTTCCGGTCCCTGACGGAGATACGGGAAGCAATATGTCTATGACGATCATGTCAGCCGCAAAAGAGGTAGGAGCCATCAGCGAGCCCACCATGAAGAGTGTCTGTAAGGCAATCAGCAGCGGATCTCTTCGGGGCGCCAGAGGTAACTCGGGCGTAATCCTGTCTCAGCTTTTCCGCGGCTTCACCCGTGCAGTCTCTTCAGAAGAGACACTGGGTGTGGAAATGATCGCCCAGGGCTTCCAGCGGGCAGTGGAGACTGCCTATAAGGCGGTCATGAAACCCAAAGAAGGTACCATACTTACAGTTGCTAAAGGTATGGCTGACAAAGCGGCCGAACTGGTAAAGGAAAACCCCGGGATGGAGCTGATTCCCTTTGCCGAGACGGTTGTAACTTACGGATACGAAGTTCTTGCCAGAACACCGGACATGCTTCCTGTTCTTAAAGAAGCAGGTGTTGTGGATTCAGGCGGACAGGGTCTTATGGAAGTGCTTCAGGGCGCGCTTGACTCCCTCACGGGTAAAGTGACGGAGGTAGTCGTTCCTGATACAAGCGGACTTCCCTCTACGGAGGACTTTGTAAGGCCTCCGATTTCAACAGACGATATCAAGTTCGGATACTGTACCGAGTTTATTGTCATGTTAAATGAGCCTATGGATGCCGATACGGAGAACGAATTCAAGAAATACCTGCTCTCCATCGGTGATTCCCTTGTATGTGTGGCTGACGATGAGATCTGTAAAGTCCATGTACATACCAATCATCCGGGACAGGCTTTTGAAAAAGGACTGACTTTCGGTTCTCTCTGTAATATGAAGGTTGATAACATGCGGATCGAGCATGAGGAAAAGCTGATCAAAGACGCTGTAAATGTCGCCAAAAGACAGAGAGAGCAGGAGAGACTGGAAGAAGAGAAAAAGAAAGCGGCAGCTGCTGCGGAACCGGCCAAAAAGCTTGGTTTTGTTGCGGTATCAGTCGGTGAGGGATTTACGGAACTCTTCCTGGGACTGGGCGTGGACCGGATCATCGAGGGCGGTCA
>CACZQE010000143.1 GCA_902783205.1 uncultured Lachnospiraceae bacterium
CGGCAGCCAGTCAAAAGTGACCATGTCGCCGGAGTAGGTGACTTCATCACCCACGTAGTGGCCGCCGCTCACTTCCTGAAGTTCGAGTTCGTAGGTGCAGGTCGCGTTGCTGCCGTCCTCATGGAAACCGACCTGGGTGTAGGTGGCATAAGCCACCCCGTCCGCTGCCTTTTCAATTCTGATGTAGCAGTCGACCAGCTCAGTGTGCATCTCATAGAAGCCGGTGAGAGCGTTATTGACCGCGCCGGATCTCTCGTAATCGGTGGCCGGGGCTTTGATCTCATCAATGCCGTCCGCAGAGGTATGCTGCTGAATGTAACCATTGACGATCCAGGCACCGCTGTTTCCGACATAGTAACCGTCGACCCAGGTATCGGAATCCATATAGCCGCTCCGGTCGAAGTGATAGCACTCGGCAATGCCGTCGCCGTTGCCGTCGATCCATTTCCAGGTGTTGGCAGGATAGCTGCCGTCGGTCCTCTGCCACCAGTATCCGTAGTCGTTCTCACGCCACTCGCCGATCCCCGCAAAGGCTGTCACCGTCATCACGGCGGAAACGGTCAGCGCTCCCAGAAGGGTAAGAAGCATCTTCTTCATGATCGTTGCGTCTCCTTTCCAGTATCGTTCAGTTTTGTCTGACTGTACAAAATCAGTATATGTCCTATCACAGGTTGATGCAATGCAGAAAGCCGGATTTCAATGTCTGTATTCCGGCACCTTTCCCATATACTGAACCGCTATCCTGTTCTCAGGATGCACATCTACCAGGTAAAGCACCACAAGGAATATCCATTCCAGCGGTTTCATGATTATATACACCACATCAGCCTGCCATTTTTTCCTGATCAGTTTTGCAACAGGGAATCCATTTCTGTCATAACAGCTTCTTACTGCTCTGTGGAAGCGCGGAGTCTTTTCCTGGATTACTTCCTCAAAAGCATTTGCTATACATAGCTGTCTGTTCACGATGACCTCATGCCCATGCCGCACTCCTTTACGAACAGGTTTTACTATTCGCCTGTGCCCTCCTGCTGCTACAGTGCAGAGATAGTGTTCATCATAGTACACGTTTGGAGGTGCCTGTCTTTGGGACAGTGCCCAGTCGCTTGTCTCTGTCCAGGCTTTTACAACGGAATCCGGAGCCTGCCCAAACAGAACCAGTACCATTATGATGATCCCCAGGAGCGGGAACATCAAAAGCACAGCAAGTGCAGGCCAGATATTTGCATTCTCCAGAATCTTTGCTGAGAGAGTCAGGATTGGTTCCTCCTCTATTTTCCCCATCTCCATGTTCATGGTGTTCCACTCATGAATCTTTTTCAGTATAGTCCTCGCCGCCATCAGGATACAGCACGCCGGAAGAATCAGAAGAAACAGATCAATAAAATCCGAACTGCCCGGCTTAAGTTCAAAGACCTGAATTGTGAAAACAATAAGCTGAATAATTCCGAGATACATTGCAGATATCGAAAGTACCACAACCAGCGGAGCCATTTTTTCTATGTGGACATACTGAAGGACCAGATATCCAATGATGGAGATCAGGAATATCACAAATACAGTTACACCGGCTTCAGTATATACGGGAGTATGCCTTGAAGCATTGCTAAGCTGCTCTTCCCAGTCTGCGCCTTCTATATTCTTAACCACAGCCAGGAACATGGTTTCATATAAACTTCCAAGTACAAGAGACATCAGATCAAAGATACGAATTCCCTGAATCTGATTCCCCTTACTCTCACATGCAAGACCTGCCGCCTCTGAAACTAAAAGCAGTACCGGTAATACGATAACAGCTCCAACAAATGGTGCTGCAAACATGCTGTCCCAAAATGTCGAAACTATATTTCCTCTCCCATAAATCAGAAGTCCAATATTAGATATTAATGATAAAGCTCCCCCGGAAACCAGTGATGCCAGTATCAAAGATATCACCGGATGCTTTTTAAAAAATTCCATACACTATTCCCTCCATAATTCCCCAATTATTCATTTTATTCGTAAGGAAATCACACTGCAAGTTTCAAAAGCAGGGAGCGAAGCGGATTGTAAATTTCCGCTTTACTTCAGCTTTTCTCTGCTTATCTGTCTCTTTCTCTGTTATAATCGACATATATCTGACAACAGGGGAGGTATACTCATGGACACAGATCTCAGCAAACGTATCACCGGTACCGGCCCCGAACCAGAATACAGGAAAGCAGACATTCCCACCGCCATCCGGAATTTCGAAAAGAACCGCTTTACCGTAAAGCATTTCGCCACCAAAGAGGAGGCTGCAGACTATCTTTCGGAAACGATCCGGGGCAAGACTGTCGGCTTTGGAGATTCCGCGACCCTCGCGGCAATGAAGATCGCGGAAAAGCTTTCCGAATATAACCTGGTCATCGATCCTGCTTCCCACCCGGACGACATCTTCATGCTGACCGCAAAGGGCGCCATGGACACGCAGGTCTTCCTTCTCTCTGTCAATGCCGCGTCAGAGTCCGGGGAACTGGTCAATATCGACAGCAGCGGGAACCGGGTCGGCGGCTCGCTGTTCGGCCATGAAAAGATCTACTATGTTTTTTCCGTCAACAAGATCGAACCCTCGCTGGAGCGGGCCATCTGGCGCGTCCGGAACATCGCCGCGCCCCGGAACGCGAAGCGTTTCGGCTTCAAGACCCCCTGTGCAATAAAGGGGGACCGCTGCTATGACTGCAGCAGCCCGGACCGGATCTGCAACAAGCTGGAGATC
>CACZQE010000144.1 GCA_902783205.1 uncultured Lachnospiraceae bacterium
CAGGGCGCTGCTGGAGAGTATCCTGATGCTGAAGGGAAAGATGATCTTTTCCATATTCCGGAAGAAGGATTTCAGTTTTTACGGAGTTGGTCCCGCCGACCTGGACGGCATCGTCAGCCAGATGATGCTTACGGAAGGTGTGGAGTGTGCCATGTTCCTCTACCAGACAGGAGAGAGAGAGTACAAAGTCAGCCTCCGGTCTACGGACCGCGTGGATGTCAGTGCTATTGCCGGTCTGCTCGGAGGGGGCGGACATAAAAAGGCAGCCGGCTGCACGGTGACCGGAGAAGCCAGGGATATTATCATGCATGTGGCTCACAGTGTGGAGCAGCAGCTTTATCCCGAGATAGATGAATGAACAGACAGGACTTATGATTAACGGATTGATCAATGTCAGAAAAGAAGCAGACTATACATCTCATGATGTAGTGGCCAGACTCAGGGGTATTCTGCGGCAGAAGAAGATCGGCCATACCGGCACTCTGGATCCCGCAGCCACCGGCGTCCTGCCGGTCTGCCTGGGAAAAGCCACCAAGGTCTGCAGTCTGATCGAGGACTGGGTCAAAGGATATGAAACAGTTCTCCTTCTGGGTGTGGAAACCGATACGGAAGACATGACCGGAAAGATTCTTTCAGAGCAGAAAGTGGAGATTAGCGACCGGGAGATCAGGGAGATCATAGCGGGATTTATCGGAGGCTATGCCCAGATTCCGCCTATGTATTCTGCCAAAAAGGTAAAAGGCCGTAAGCTCTATGAGATGGCCAGGGAGGGCATCACCATAGAGAGAGAGCCCGCATCCGTTCAAATATTTTCCATCGAGATCACGGAGGTCTGTCTGCCCCGGGTCCGCATGCGGGTAAGCTGTTCCAAAGGAACCTATATCCGCAGTCTTTGCCGTGATATAGGCAGGGCGGCAGGATGCGGCGGCTGCATGGAGTCTCTGGTCCGGTTCCGGGTGGGAAGGTTCGGACTTGAAGACGCCCTGACTTTGTCGGAGATCGAGAAAGCGTCTGAAGAAGGAAGAGTGGAAGAAATACTGATTCCCACAGACAGGGTTTTTGACCGGATGCCGGCTGTTACAGTTAAAGAAAAAGCAGAGAAGCTTCTCTACAACGGCAATCCTTTTCCGGCTGCAGATGCGGAGCCGGCAGCCGTGACGGATGAAAGCGTCCGGGTCTACGACAGGACAGGCCGCTTTATCGGAATATACAGACCGGATGAAAAAAACAATAGAAGAATACTCAGACCGGTCAGGCTTTTCTTATGAGGAGAGAACGAGAAAATGATTCATGTAAACAGCACAGATTACAGATTTACTCATACATCGGTTGCCCTGGGCAAGTTCGAGGGAATCCATCTGGGACATCAGCTCCTGCTTGACGAAGCGGTGCGGCTCACAAGAAGAGGGACCAGGGCGACAGTCTTTACATTTGACCATATACCAGCTCAGGTTCTTCACGGGGAGAGCAGGTATCAGCAGGTTTACACCAGGCAGGAGCGCCGGAAAATCCTGGAGGAAAAAGGAATTGACATCCTGGTGGAGCATCCCTTTACCAGAGAGTTTGCCTCCATGTCTCCGGAAGATTTTATCAGGGGAATCCTGGTAGGACGGCTGGGCGCAAGGCAGATTATCGTTGGTACCGATTTCCGTTTCGGAAAGAACCGGTCGGGAGACGTCAATACACTGGCTTATATGGCCTATGACTGTGATTATGAACTGAAAGTGATCGACAAGCTCAAAATCGGAGGATCGGACGTCAGCACCAGCCGGGTCAGGGAAGCCATCGGAACCGGCGAGATGGAAGAAGCCGAGAAGCTTCTTGGCAGGCCTTTCAGTGTGGAAGGACCCGTGGTACACGGCAAGGAGCTTGGACGCCATCTGCATATTCCCACGGCCAATATAGAAGTGGCCGAGGATAAGCTTCTTCCTCCAAACGGAGTATATGTGACAAGAGTATGCATTGGTGACAGCAGCCATTACGGTATAACCAATATCGGTCTGCGTCCCACAGTGGAAGAGTCCGAAAGACAAAATGTGGAGACACATATTTTCGACTTTGATCAGATGATCTATGATCAGGAGATCAAAGTGGAGCTCCTGCACTTCTGCAGGCCGGAAATCCGCTTTGACAGTGTGGATGATCTGAAGGAACAGCTTGACAAAGACATCGACTTTGGTAGAAAATATATTCAGAATATCCGGGAGGAGTGAAGCTGATGAATACGATAATCACGATTGGAAGACAGTACGGAAGCGGAGGAAAGGAAATCGGCCGGAAGCTGGCTGAACACTACGGTATTCCTTTTTATGACAAGGAACTGCTGAAGATTGCCGCCAAGGAGAGCGGTATTTGTGAAGAGCTGTTCGAAGACTTTGACGAGAAACCCACCACAAGCTTTCTGTATTCACTGGTAATGGACCCCTATGCATTGGGCTATAATGCGTCATCTTTTGATATGCCCCTCAACCAGAAAGTATTTCTGGCATCCTTTGACGCCATCAAAAAAGTGGCGGAAGAGGGTCCATGCGTGATTGTAGGCCGCTGCGCCGACTATGCCCTTCGTGATTTCAAGAATGCGCTTCACATTTTTGTTCACGCGCCCATGTCTTTTAAGAAGCTGAGGATCCATGAGGAGTATGAGATTCCCCTGGACCATGTGAAGGATGTGGCTGTAAAGACTGACAAGCAGAGAGCCAGCTACTACAACTATTACACTTCCAAAAAGTGGGGAGACTTAAAGAGTTATGATCTCTGCCTGGACAGCAGTATACTCGGGATTGACGGAACAGTGGAACTGATTTCCCACGCCATCCAATTAAAAGAAAAGAACGAAGCAGAGCAGTAATTACTCGCTGCAATAACACATCCGGCCGTCCATGGCATGCAGACGGACCAGAAGACGGATCCGTTCCTCTGCCTGCGCAAAGGAAGTAAAGACGACCGCATGGATACCCACTCTGCGGGCTGTTCCGGCATCTTCTTCGGAAGAAGAGACATAAATGCACTGACCGGAATCCAGAGGATATGTATTAAGCAGATACTGGCAGACTCCCAGTGAGGGGTCTGCCATTTCTTTTGCCCTCCGGTCAGGGGAAACCATATGAAGATCCAGCTCCCGGCATAAAGCCAGGAGCTGCTTTTTTTCTTCCCGGTCTGCCGGGAGTTCATTGATATCAAAGATGATATGAGTAATCATTATTTCACCGGTGTATTCTTATTTGCTTTCCCAGTACTGCATGAGGATTTCGTTAACCTTTGTCCATTCAGCGTATTTCTTTTCATAGACCGGGTAGGTGGACTCATCCGGAAGAATGGGATCAAGAAGCTTGACAGCCTTTTCAAATGCGTCATCATAGCTCTTGTACACCCCTGCGCCGATTCCTGCTGCGATGGCGGAACCGAGAGCCCCGGTCTCCTCGCAGTCAATACCGACGATCGGAACCTGAAGGACATTGGCAAAGATCTGATTCCATACCTTGCTGCGGGCCGTGCCGCCGGTCAGACGGACGTGATCCAGAGGAAGTCCCGCATTTTTCAGAATGTCGATATGATATTTATGGATGAAAGCGCATCCCATGGCAACTGCAAAACACAGTTCCTCATAGGTCGTGTTCAGGTGTACATTCAGGAAGTGTGCCCTGGTGTTGGGATGCAGGCTGGGCTGAGCGACAAAGGGTCCGAAGATTACATCA
>CACZQE010000145.1 GCA_902783205.1 uncultured Lachnospiraceae bacterium
CTGGTTGATGGTCGCAGCGGAAACCAGGTCCCCTTCTTCCTTGTCCACGGGAATACTCTCCCCGGTGAGGGCCGCCTCATTGACCGCGCTGTTTCCCTCGATAATCACACCGTCAACGGGAATATTCTCTCCGGGTCTGACGACAAAAATGTCTCCCTGCTTAACCTGCTCGATGGGAACTGCTACTTCCTCCCCCTCCCGGAAAAGGACTGCTGTCTTGGGAGCCAGTTTCATCAGGCCTTTCAGGGCATCGGTCGTCCTTCCCTTTGAATAGGCTTCCAGCATCTTTCCTACAGTGATCAGGGTCAGGATCATAGCTGCCGACTCAAAGTAAAACTCATGCATCCAGTGGGCTGCCATTTCCGTACCGCCCTTTACCTGGGCATCCGTCATGGCAAAGAGAGCATAAACGCTGTAGACAAAGGATGCGCCGGCTCCCAGAGCCACCAGTGTGTCCATGTTTGGAGAGCCTCCCAGCAGGCTTTTAAAACCGCTGATAAAGAACTTCTGGTTGATCACCATAATGATGACCGTAAGAAGAAGCTGCAGAAGACCCATGGCCACATGGTTTCCTTCGAACCAGGCAGGTATGGGCCATCCCCACATCATATGTCCCATGGAAAAATACATCAGGACAAGTAAAAATCCGACGGAGGCCAGGAGTCTCTTTCTGAGCTTCGGTGTTTCCGTGTCTTTTAAGGCATCCTCATAGCCTGCACTGCCGGCACTTTCTCCGGCTGTCTTGCCGCCTTTGGCAGAGGCTCCGTAACCGGCCTTTTCCACTGCAGCTATGATATCCGCCTCGGAGGCACTTCCCTCCACACCCATGGAATTGGTCAGAAGACTGACGGCGCACTCCGTCACACCGTCCACGCCGTTGACTGCCTTTTCCACACGGGCCACACAGGCGGCACAGGTCATTCCCGTGACATTATACTGTTTCATGATAATCGGACTCCTTTCTGTCACTTTAATATTTTGCCCAGCATGGAGATCAGCTCATCGATCTTCCGGTCTGTCTCCTCCTGGGTATCGGACTGGGCCACACAATGCTTGAGGTGGGCCGCAAGTATTTCCTTATTTACCTTGTTCAAAATTGCTTCTGTTGCCATCAGCTGCTGTGAAACGTCAATACAGTATCTGTCTTCCTCCACCATCTTCACGATCCCGTCAATCTGGCCGCGGGCGGTTTTCAGAAGTCTCATGATTTTATCCTTTTCTGCCTGCATAGATTTTACCTCTTTGTAGAACCTTTCTATCTTTTGTTGTATTCCTTCTGTAACAGGTTATACTACACCCCCCTGGGGTGTCTTTTTTATTATTATAGGTGTAACGATTCCAGCTGTCAACGGGGAAAAGGATGGAAATCCTTGCCCTTCCGGTCTCAATAAAGTATAAGTCTCAGTTGTAATACCTTGACTCATAGGTTACAATCATTCATATCAATTAATGTCTGTTCATCAGCATGGCAGGGGGGTTTTTATGAATATAATATTTGACATGGACGGAGTGATCCTGGATTCGGAAAAGGTTTATCTTGACGGTTACCTTTATGCCGCCGGCATCCTGGATCTGCCGGAAGATCTGGTGAGAGAAGCCGTCATCCGATGCGTCGGCTGTACGGAAGATGTGGAAAAAAGAGTTATGGACGAAACTTTCGGAAAGCTTGAGAGTTACCGGTTTGATGACGCATTCCGCCTGTCCAGAGAGTACTTTGACGAGATTATACGTACCGGCCGCATTGAACTCAAGCCGGGAGCAAAAGAACTTCTCACCTGGTTGAGAGATTCCGGCATCCGGACCGGACTGGCATCTTCTTCTCCCTCGGAGGCTATCCGGATTGAGCTGGGTGCCCACAATCTGCTGGACTACTTCGATGTCATTATAAGCGGTGATATGGTCACAAAGAGCAAGCCGGATCCGGAAATCTTCCTGCTCTGCGCCGGGCGCCTGGGCATCAGTCCCGAAGAATACGGAGAAACTTATATTATCGAGGACTCCTACAACGGGATCCGGGCAGCCCATGCATCAGGCATGCAGCCTGTCATGATTCCCGACACCCTGCCCCCCACAAAAGAAATGCAGGACCTGGCCTGCCAGATCCTGCCCTCGCTTGACGCGGTAAAAGAGTGGATTCAAAAAACTCTTACTGTATGATTATTCATTTTCACCAAGAAAAGCCCGAAGACAGTTGGCAGAGGCAAATTTCTTTATCCCCATACCATATCCGATCTTCCGGATCTTCATCAATGGCCTCTGCCCGTACTCCCGGGCGAAAGTTCCCGCCAGGGCAGCGCCGGTAGGCGTCGTGTGCTCGCCTTCCTCCTGTCCTGCGTAGGACGGGATATCTCTTAACAGAAGTGCCGTAGCCGGTGCCGGAACCGGGAGAATCCCGTGTGCGCAGCGAACCTTTCCATAGCCTGTCATGATCGGAGAACAGACAATCCTGTC
>CACZQE010000146.1 GCA_902783205.1 uncultured Lachnospiraceae bacterium
TCGATCTTTCCGATCGCTGTGAGGCGGACATCCATATTTTCACCCATTTCATATGCTCTTTTCAGTTTTTTGTCGTCTTTCAGCTTTGCAGTCTTCTCTTTGTCAGTCAGCCATCCAGGAGTAAAAAATCCCATACATACCCTCCCAAAAATGATTCTGTCTTTTTATTATTTCGCCGGTTGTAAATCGCTGTTTTTATTCATACAGACAAGCCTCAGTAACAATAATCTTAAAAAAAATATATCATATATGATATCTGATTAAAAGCAGCTCCGTAAAAGTCAGGATCATCTCATTTATCAGCAATACTCTTGTTTTTTTTCATAAATTTTTTCAGAAAAAGCAAGAAATTATTGTAAATAATAGAAAAAATACACTTTAACATTTACAATTTTACCCAAAAATGATAAATTCATTAAGGGCGTAAGCCCGGATAGTATTCGTAAGGAAGCTATACCAGCCATGACATGCAGATAAAGAGCTTGTATCCAGATCAGGAATAAGACTCAGGACATCATCATGCTGTATCCGAAACAGCAGGTATCTCAATCATATACCTGCTGAGAAAAAGCAAAGTATAAGACTTGTCAGTACATTTGCATAAAATATACGGAGAGTAAGGTGATGTGTATGATGACCGGATTTATCGGAGCAGGGAAAGTCGGATGTTCCCTGGGAAAGTATTTTCAATTGAACAACCTGGAATTATCAGGTTATTATGACGCTGATGCAGCGTCAGCAAAGGAAGCGGCAGCATTTACCGAAAGCAGGTTCTATGATGAACCGGACCGGTTACTTCGGGAAAGTGATGTTCTGTTTCTTACAGTTCCTGACGGTCTGATCGCCTCAGTATGGAATCAGATCAGGGATCTTCCTGTCAAAGGAAAGCTTATCTGTCATTGCAGCGGTGCCCTTTCATCCGGCGATGCTTTTGCCGGGATAGAGGAAAGGGGAGCCTTCGGATATTCTATCCATCCACTCTTTGCGGTTAGTGATAAATACCATTCTTACAAAGAGTTATCACATGCTTATTTTACATTAGAAGGACATAATGAACACCTTGTTGAGATAGCCGGACTTTTTACCGGCATGGGCAATCAGGTGGCTTTTATTCGTCCGGAAGATAAAGTGAAATACCACTGTGCCGCGGCTATCTGCAGCAATCATGTGGTGGCTCTGGTCAGGGAAACCCTGGATCTTATGAGGGAGTGCGGCTTTGAGGAAGAATCTGCCCTGGCCGCTCTTCGTCCGATTCTGCTGGGGAATATGCAGCATATCGTGGATCAGGGTGTAGAGAAAAGCCTGACCGGTCCTGTGGAACGTGCAGATACCACTACGGTGGAAAAACATCTTAACTGCCTGAATTCATCCCAAAAAGAACTTTATGTCCTATTGTCAGAAATCCTGGTGGAGATAGGAAAACAAAAGAATCCGGGCAGAGATTACACAACATTAACCAAATTGCTGCAAAGAACAAAAGAATCAGGAGGCATCTTATGAAAAACACAGTAGCAACTTTCCGGAAAATGAAAGAAAACCATGAAAAAATATCCATGCTGACCGCCTATGACTACTCCACCGCAAAGTTAGTGGACCAGGCAGGAGTCAATTCGATTCTTGTCGGTGATTCTCTTGGAAATGTCATGCTCGGTTACGGGGATACCATACCGGTTACCGTAGACGACATGATCCATCATGGAGCGGCCGTAGTCAGAGGTGCAAAAAATGCCCTTGTTGTGGTTGATATGCCCTTTATGTCCTATCAGACTTCTGTATATGATGCCGTAGTGAATGCGGGACGTATCATGAAAGAAACCCGATGTGCAGCAGTAAAGCTGGAGGGAGGCGTTGAGGTGTGTCCTCAGATTCAGGCCATTACACAGGCGTCCATCCCTGTAGTTGCGCATATTGGCATGACGCCTCAGTCCATCAATGCTTACGGCGGATTTAAAGTTCAGGGAAAATCTCTGGAACAGGCTAAAAAGCTGATCGAGGATGCCAAAGCTGTAGAGGCGGCAGGCGCATTTGCCGTAACCCTTGAATGTGTGCCATCCAGACTTGCGGAATTAGTGACAAAGAGCCTTTCCATTCCAACTATTGGAATAGGCGCCGGTGCAGGTTGTGACGGTCAGGTTCTTGTCTATGCTGACATGCTGGCCATGTTTTCTGATTTCCGGCCGAAATTTGTCCGTACGTTCGGCAATGTGGGTGAAATCATGTCAGAAGCATTCCGCAATTATGATGCCGCAGTAAAAGACGGTTCATTCCCGGCAGAGGAAGAAGGCTATAAAATTGATGATGCTGTACTCGAACAATTAGACTTAACAGGAGATAATGATCAATGAAAATAGTAAATACAGTTGATGAAGTGCGTGCAATCGTAAAGCAATGGAGAAAAGAAGGCTTGTCAGTGGGTCTTGTCCCCACAATGGGATACCTGCATGAAGGCCATGGAAGTCTGATCAAAAAAGCAGTAGAGCAAAATGACCGGGTTGTGGTCAGCGTGTTCGTTAATCCGACTCAGTTTGGTCCCAATGAAGATCTCGAGGATTATCCCAGGGATCTTGACCGGGATGCAGCTCTTTGTGAATCCCTCGGTGCCAGTCTGATCTTCCATCCGGAACCTGAGGAAATGTATCGTCCCGGTTTTTGTACCCACGTCAATATGGATATACTGACCGAGACCCTTTGCGGTGCAAGCCGTCCGGTTCATTTTGGAGGGGTATGTACCGTGTGCAGCAAATTATTCCACATCGTCTGCCCTGACAGAGCCTACTTCGGACAGAAGGATGCTCAACAGCTGGCAATCATCAAAAGAATGGTTGAGGATCTGAATATGGATCTGGAGATTGTGGGATGCCCGATTGTACGTGAAGAAGACGGATTGGCGAAGAGTTCCAGAAACACTTATTTGAATCCGGAGGAAAGAAAGGCTGCACTGGTTCTCAGCCGTTCTGTTTCCCTGGCTGATCAGATGATCAGGGATGGGGAGCATTCTGCATCTGCGGTAAAAAAAGCCATGACAGAACTGATCGAGTCTGAACCCCTGGCCCGGATCGACTATGTAGAAGTTGTAGACGGCCTGACCATGCAGCCCGTCGAGGAAATCAAAAAGCCTGCTTTAATTGCCATCGCCGTCTTTATCGGAAAAACCAGACTGATCGACAATCTCTCCCTGCAGTGAAATGAGGATACTATGTTACTGACTATGTTAAAAGGAAAGATTCACCGTGCAACAGTCACCCAGGCAGAGCTGGATTATGTGGGCAGCATTACTGTAGACGAAGATCTGCTGGATGCAGCAGGCATTCTTGAATATGAAAAAGTTCAGATCGTCGACATTAATAACGGTTCCCGTTTTGAAACCTACACCATCGCCGGAGAAAGAGGCAGTGGCGTGATGTGTTTAAACGGTGCCGCGGCACGTTGTGTCAGTGTCAATGACAAAATCATTGTAATGTCATACGCCCAGATGACTTCCGATGAGGCGAAAGACAGCAAACCTGTGGTGGTCTTTGTGGATGAGAAAAATCGTCCGGTCCGGATAACCAATTACGAAAAACACGGAAGACTTGAAGATATGTAATGACAGAGGGATAAGTGCATACGATTTAATAGCCCACTCGGTAGTGGGCTATTTTTTTCTTCTTATTCATTATTATTTTTCCTCCTTTCAGTTTTCATGTATTTTTTTATTTCTGACATCATTATAGTTTTTCCATCGTCACAAAA
>CACZQE010000147.1 GCA_902783205.1 uncultured Lachnospiraceae bacterium
CCCGCCAATGACCTGGTTCAGAAACTTTTCCGCTGGAGTGATGAGGAGCGCTGGCCGGGCGTTATGCAGAAGGAACTGGGAGATGACTATTTTGTAATTCCCGACGGACTCAACGGACGGACATCCGTGTGGGATGACCCCATTGAGGAGTACCGTTGCGGAAAAGACCAGATCATTCCTTCCCTGGATGTACATGATCCTCTGGATCTGGTCATCATCTTTGTTGGAACCAACGACCTGAAAGTGCGTTATACCGTTTCTGCCCAGGATATCGCCAACGGTGTGGGAATCATTGTGGATAAGACTCTCCACCATGCTGGCTGTTTCCGTGAAGGCGGCCCCAAGGTCCTTCTGATCTGCCCGCCGCCCCTGGGTCCCATTGAAAACGGTGTTTTCGCGGATATGTTTGAAGGCAATGTGGAGAAATCAAAAAAACTTCCCAAATTCTTTGAAGGTGTAGCAAATACCTACGGAACCTATTACCTCGACGCAGGAAAGTATGTACACAGCAGTGAGGAAGACGGACTTCATCTGCAGGCAGACCAGCACGAAATTCTCGGAAAAGCAATTGCCGCAAAAGTAAAAGAAATCTTCTCATAGGATATAAAAGTGGTATAATAAATACAACTACATGCATAAACAAAAGGGTTTAGGAGGTATTGATTATGGCAAAGTATATTATTGGTATTGATGCCGGCACGACCGGTATCCGGGCAATCGCGTTTGATCATGATTCCAATATGCTCTCCATGGCTTATTCGGAGTTTACCCAGTATTTTCCGGAGGAAGGCTGGGTTGAGCACGATGCGGACGAAATCTTTGATGTCACCATGGAAATGATCAGGAAATGTGTAGAGGACGGAAATCTGGATTTCGCCGACCTTGTGGCAATCGGCATTACCAATCAGCGCGAGACAACCGTACTCTGGGATAAAAATACAGGGAAGTCAGTCTTCCGTTCCATTGTATGGCAGGATATGAGAACAGCAGAGCGAGTTACACAGTTTAATGAGAAATATCAGGGGTCCAACTATTCCAGAACGGGAAGCACCGCATTTACCAATAGTACAGCGCCTAAGCTGGAGTGGATCATGAACCACGATGCCGGTGTCAAAGCAGGTATCGAGGCCGGCAACATTCTTTTCGGATGGATCGACACATGGCTGATCTGGAAGCTTTCCGGCGGAAAGACACACATCACCGATTTCAGTAATACCACCGGAACCCTGATGACGGATATCAACACTATGGATTACGATCCGGAGATGCTTGCTGAGTTCAATATCCCACGGAACATCCTGCCGGATCTGGGTGTGACAGGAAAATACACCGCAGATACGGATCCCGATGTTTTCTTCGGTTATAAGGTACCCATCGCGGCAGCATCCGGCGACCAGACGGCAGCGGCTGTGGGAGAAGCATGCATCAGGCCCGGTATGATCAAGAATACCTACGGAACGGGCTCCTTCATTGTAATGAATGCAGGCGATAAGCTGCCGAAGGATATTCCTTCCGATTCAGGACTCTTTGTTGAGGTGGCCAATGATATCAGCGATAAACAGCATTATGCTCTTGAGGGATTTGCAAATGTATCAGGATCAGCCATTCAGTGGCTCCGTGACGGCGCAGGAGTTGTGACTGATGCCAAAGAAGCGGAAGAACTGGCAAATTCCGTTGAAGACAATGGCGGAGTTTACTTTGTACCTGCCTTTGCCGGCCTGCCCAACGGCAGTGACCCCTATGCAAGAGGAACCATCATCGGTATCACCAGAGGCACCACCAAAGCCCACCTCTGCCGTGCCGCGATCGAGGCTATGGCTTATCAGGTGGCAGAGTCCTTTAACCTGATGGCAGAGTATGCCGGTGTTGAGATTCAGTCAGTACGGGCTGACGGAGGCGGTGCTCAGAATGATTTCCTCATGCAGTTCCAGGCAGATATCCTGGGCGTGCCGGTAGAGAGACCTGTCGTTACGGAAACCACCTGTCTGGGAGCCGCTTACCTTGCCGGCGTAACAGTAGGATTCTGGAAGGATATGGAGGAAGTGGCAGCTAAATGGCAGTGTGAGAAGCGCTTTGAACCCCGCCTGACAAAAGAGGAGAGAGAGAAGCTGATGGAAGGCTGGAACAAGGCTGTTTCCCATGCGTCCGGCTGGCTGAAATAGAGTCTTGTCTGAGAGGTGGAACTATATGGGAAGTATTGCATTAATAAACGGAAAAATCATTCCCATGGAAGGAAGGAAGCGGTTCTCCGCTATACTTGCCGTGGATGGGAAAGTTCTGATGACGGGGAACGATGAAGAAATCCGGAAAGCGGCAGTTGAAACAGGCACAGAAGTGATCGACCTTAAAGGCGCCGTGGTTCTGCCGGGCCTGCATGACTGTCATGCCCATCTTTCGCTGACAGGTTTTGATGCCCAGGGTATCAACATGTATGACGCAAAAGACATTCCGGAAGTAATCGCCCGCCTTCAGGAGGCATATGACAGCTGGGACGCTTCCCGCTGGCTTTTCGGACAGAGAATCGATGAAGGCCTGCTTGCCGAAAAACGTCCGCCTACAATGGAGGAACTGAATGTATTTGACCGTCCGGTCTTCATTTCGGACCGGGGCGGCCACTATGTTCTGGTAAACCGCCTGGCCTTTGATGCCCTGGGAATTGACGAGGACATGGAAGGTGTTAGAAAGGACGAAAAGGGCAGGCTGACAGGCCGCCTTCAGGATGCGGCCAACAAAACCGCAAGAAACCGTTTCCCATGGACAAAAGAGCAGACCATCGAAGCGATGCAGTGGACAGCCCGGGAAGCGATCAAAAAAGGAATCACGACCATTCATGCCCAGGAAGGCTTTACAAAGGAAGATCCGGCGGTTCC
>CACZQE010000148.1 GCA_902783205.1 uncultured Lachnospiraceae bacterium
CCATTCCGGGAATCTGCCGCAGAGCATGGACCAGTTCGCCGCTTCCGGCCAGCTGCTCCCTGCTTCCATTGATGACCAGGCAGACCATGATCTGTCCGGTCTCCTTTCCGATTCTGGTAAAAATGTGCCGGACAAGTCCTTTTCCCTTTTCCTCATCATATGCGGGAATCCGGAAACGTTTCATATGGGCGAGGACGGTCTTCAGGATCTTTTCGTTAACCGGGTCTTGGATCAGGCAGTCCGTATTGGGAATAATCGTGTGGGTCCTCCCGGCATAAAAACCGGTGACAGGATTCCCCTGCCTGTCTGTCCCGACAGGATACTGGGCCTTGTTACGGAAATGCCAGGGTTCCTCCATCCCCATAATGCCCTCTGTCACAGACTCCACCAGACCGGGATCAAATCCTCCGATCCGTTCCAGGCAGTTCCTGACATGATCAAGTTTCATATCAAGCTGCTTTTCGTATCTGATCTGCTGGATCCGGCATCCTCCGCACTGCCTTGCGGAAGGACAGGGCGGGTCCACCCTGTCGGGGGATGCCGTAAGAAGCTTATGAAGACGGCCGTATCCGTAATTCTTTTTTATCTTTGTAATGAGAATCTCAGCCCGGTCTCCGGTCACAGTATCCTTGACAAAAACCGGGAAGCCGGCATATTTGCCGACTCCCTCGCCTTCACGGGTCATATCCGTGATATCTACTGTTACGACCTGATTTTTTCTCAGAGACACAGGCTTATTCCATAAATCCTGTTTCTTCAATATCTTCTCCTTTAACAAGCTGCCTTACTGGCCTGTTGACCTGATGTTAGAGTCAAGGAGCCTGTGGAATCCTCTCCATTCTCCGCTGTTTGTGTTTTCTTCAGCAAGAGCCTCCATAAATGTCTCCATCTTGGCATCGGTATTGTCCGCAAAATGCAGGGCCATTGCTTCGATCAGAGCGGGCTTTTTGGGTGAGCCGAACTCCAGCTCTCCGTGATGGGCTGCAATACAGTGCTTGAGCTCATTTGCCAGTTTGACCGGAAATCCCTCGATTTCCCGGATCTTCTCATCCACCATGAGGAGGCCGATGACGATATGGCCCAGAAGCTGTCCCTCATCCGTATAGTCGTTTTCCGGAAATGCTGATAATTCATCCAGTTTTCCTATATCATGACAGATTGCCGCTGTGATCAGAAGATCCCGGTTCAGCACGGGATAGAGGCCGCAGTAATAATCACAGAGCTTTGTCACATGCAGTGTATGCTCCAGGAGGCCTCCCATGTATCCGTGATGGACACGCTTTGCCGCGGAGTGTGCCCGGAATCTCTCCGCAAACTCCTGGTCTCCGAAAAATACCACCAGAAGTTTTCTCAGATATCTGTTCTGTATCCGGTTTACAAATCCCGTCAGTTCACGGTACATTTCATCTATATCATGAGGACTGCAGGGAATGTATTCTTTCTGGTCATACTCTCCTTCCGCAGCTTTCCTCAGTCTGTGAACGTTCAGCTGCAGGCTTCCCTGAAAGCTGGTCACGCTTCCGTCTACCTTGACATAATCCATCTGTTCAAAGTGGGCGATTCCGTTATTCAGATCCCAGATCTTGGTGTCGATCACTCCGCTTTTGTCCTGGAGAATCAGGGAATAGTAGGTTTTTCCCGCCTTTGTTTTCGCTACGACTTTCTGTTTGCAAAGATAGACCTCAGAGACACGGTCGCCTTCTCTGAGTTCTCCGATATACCGCATGTTACTTCCTTTCTAATCCGCGTATGCGGACAGGTCCCTCTTTAACGTTTCTTTTTCGGGAAATGTGATGTTTTCATTTATAATAACGCAATTCCACCCTGCTGACAACAAAAAGACCCTCCCTTGCTATTTGCATTTTCATGGAATTCGAATATAATGAAATGGAAACCATGAGGCCGCAAAAAGAGGCGGGCCAGTCCCCCTCTCACGGAGGAATTGTATATGATCAGAAAGCATATTATCGCGTCCGGCCGTGTCCAGAATGTAGGCTTCCGCTTTACCTGTGCCGGGATCGCCTCCGACTGTAATGTGACAGGATGGATCCGCAATCTCTACAACGGAAAGGTGGAGATGGAAGTACAGGGCGCCGAGCACAGGGTCAGCCGTTTTATCGAGGCTTTATCCTCCGGCAGACCGGGCGGCAACCGCTGGATCCGTATCGACCATCTGGATATTTCAGACATCCCGACAGTCAATGTAGGAAAAGAGAAAGGATTCCGTGCCCGCTATTGACGGGTGCCGGAGAAAACATATGAATCAGAAAGCACTTAAAACACTTGAATACCATAAAATCCTGGATTTTCTGGAGGCGCATGCTTCCTCCCCCATGGGGAAGGCCATGTGCCGGGAGCTTCTTCCCTCGTCGGACTACAGCGACATACTGAATGCTCTGGAAGAAACAGGAGACGCCCTGTCCCGCCTTTTTAAGACGGGGCCGCTCTCGCTGCAGGGTCTGGCCGACATCCGGGGGTACCTGCGTCTGGCCGAAGCCGGCGCCTGCCTGGGGGCCGGCGACCTGCTGGAAATTGCCGTACAGCTGGCTCTGGCAGCCCAGGCCAGGGAATACGGGGAGACGGAGGATGAGGACCTGCAGTTCGACAGTCTTCATCAGCGTTTTGACATGCTTGATCCTATGGAGTTTCTGCACAGGCAGATCACCACATGTATCCTTTCAGCCGATGAAATCAGCGATGACGCCTCTCCTGCCCTCAAGGATATCAGGAGGCAGATCCGTCAGACCAACGTGTCAATCCACAACAAGCTGACCTCCATTGTCAATTCCACTCAGAATCAGTCCATGCTGCAGGA
>CACZQE010000149.1 GCA_902783205.1 uncultured Lachnospiraceae bacterium
AGGAGAATGGCATCCGCCTCGATCTCAACGGCCCGTAAAGCTGTTGCCGTGTCCGTGGAGAAGTAGGGATGGCCTGTGCCTCCCGCGAAAAAGACCACCGTCCCGGCTTCCAGAGCCGCCACGGCACTGTCCTTTGAGAAAAGCTCCGTAAAGGATCCGCATGTAAAGGGGGTATAGACCTTTACAGCCATACCGGCGCTGCGGAAAAGATCCGATACATAGATGCAGTTCATTACCGTTGCCAGCATTCCGATCTGGTCGGCCCTGGTCCGGTCCATGTTCTCACTGGTACGTCCCCGCCAGAAATTACCGCCTCCGATCACGACTGCCACCTGGGTGCCCGCATCCGTGATTTCCTTTACCTGGGCGGCGACCCGCATCACAGTTGCTTCATCAAAACCGGTCTTCTTCTCGCCCGCCAGGGCTTCGCCGGACAGTTTTAACAGAATTCTCTTCAGATGCCTGCCTTCTTTCATAGCTTTCGTCTCCCCTGTTTATGTCAGTTTCTGTGTTCCATATCTAACTAAAGATATTATATCTGATTCCAAAGTCCTTGTAAAGAACCACGGAAATCACTCTTCTACCTTCACCTTTTTCAACATGTGCTCAAATACGTGGTTGTTAAGAGTCTGTCTTTTGAGATAAGGCATGGAATAGTGTTCCACATAGTCCGTCAGGTCTGTCTTTCCCAGATAATCTTCCACGTCCTTATCCGTCACGCTGATTTTCTCTTTTTCCGCCACTACATCGGCGATCAGGAAGAGCTTTGCCGTCTTCTCGCAGCTTTCCCGGAGACTTTCCCGCAGGGCTTCCTCATCCGCCATGCCGGAAGCGTTCAGATAATCACTCCAGCTGATATCGTTCATTGCAGCGGAATACTTCATTTCCGTGACGGTTCCTTCAGTCACATAGTCCGTAAGCTCTTCCGGTATCTCTTTAAATGTGCTCCTGTCAAGCATTTCCCGGAGCATGTAATTCTTTTTATTCTCTTTGCGGATAGAAGACTTGATCTTTTTCTTCATATCCTTTACCGACTTGTAGCCGTACTCTTTGGAGAACTTTTCCTTAACAAACTTATCGGTAAGCTCCGGTTTTTTGGTCACGGATATATAGTTGATCTTAGTTTCAAAGACAGCATCCTTGCCCGCCACATCCTGGCCGGCATAATCGGAAGGGAATGTTACTTCCACTTTCACGGTATCTCCCGGTTTCTTTCCGATCAGCTGGTCCTCAAATGTGCCGATAAAAGAATGGGATCCTATGATCAGGTCGATCCCCTCAGCGGTACCTCCGGCAAACTGCTTGCCGTCAATGGTTCCCTTATAATCTATATTTACAGTATCCCCATCTTTGACCTTCCTGTCAGTCACCTGCTTCGTCATGGCATACTCGCTGACCAGGGTGTCGACCCGGCTGTCAACTTCCTCGGAAGACACGGAAATCTCTTCTTTGGGGATCGTCATTTTCTTGTATTTGTAAATGCTTACGTAATCCGATGCTTTCAGGTTTAACGTACCGTCTTCATTCAGCATGGAAGCGTAGCTTTTAGCTGTATTGTCATCATCCACGGCTGTGGTCGCTTCTCCGGCCTGCTTGCTGGTGGCACACCCTCCCAGAAGCATGACAGCCATGAGAAAGGCCGCGCAGCCTGTCCATAATCTTTTTCTCATAGTCTTTCCTTTACTGCTTATTTCCTTCCAGATCAGAGAGGATCTCGTCTGCCAGAGGCTCCGCCATGACTGCCCCTGCCCTGAGAGCCCGGCACAGATAAAGCAGGGCTTTCTCATCAGATTTCTGCACACCTTTTCCTTCATGGTACATTCTGCCCAGACTGAAGGATGCCATCCTGTATCCGGCGGATGCCGCCCGCTCAAAGCAGATGGCAGCTTCCTCATAATCACCCGCACTGTAATGTCTTGTGCCGGTCTGGTACATTTTCCGCACGGAATCGCTCTGTTCCCTGGCTTCCTCCTTGCGGATCGTCTCGTAGGCCTTTGCGATACGGCCGGCCTTGGCCACGGAATTCTCGTATTTCTGATTGATGACATAAACTCCCTCAGAAGGAGAAGTGATCAGCTTCTGGGTAGCCAGACCGCGGTAGAGTGTATCCGTAACCTCGTCCAGCTGGCTGTAGGGCACTTCGGCCATCAGCATCTTTTTTACAGCATCCGTATCGATGACATAGTTTTTGTCATAAGGAAGCTGACCTGCAAAAAAAACGGAATGCTTCATCACTTTTTTCTTCTCTTCCGGATCTGAAGCATTACGCACCATTTCATACATTTTCAGAATATTCTCTTTATCCAGATTCTTTCCCTGCATGGCAGCCTGGATTCTGGCAACATCCACAGACATAACAAATCCTCCTGAAAAACACCCGGATACAGCTTTTATCCTCCTGTATCCGGGCGATATCTGTCTCTACTGAACCATAGCGGCTATCTGCTGCTTATTGATAAATCCTACAGATTTGTTGACCACTTCGCCGTCCTTGAATACGATCAGAGTCGGGATGCTCATGATCTTATACTTTCTTGCGATGTAAGCCTGATCATCCACGTTGAGCTTTCCAACCTTGATCTTGTCTCCCATCTCCTCGGCGATCTGATCAACCACCGGGGAAAGCATGCGGCAGGGGCCGCACCACTCTGCCCAGAAATCCACAAGAACTGTGCCTTCTGCCTTCAGTACTTCTTTTTCAAAATTATCTTCTGTTAATGTAACGATCATATCGTATCATTCCTTTCTTTTCATTTTGATATTCATAAGCCCTTATCGGCTTACGCAAGGACACTATACCACATTCGTGAAAAATTGTCATTCTTTTAAAGAAAAACAAATGTACAAAAAAGGGGATCCCGGCACTCTGCCGGGATCCCTTCCCCGTCTTTCTGCCGGCTCCGTCAGCTGCCGGCAGAAATAGCGTCTGTCAGCTTATATCAGACCCGACTCAGTCCTGAGCAAGGAGTTCTTTCTCTCCCTTACTCCATGTCATGATCGCGTTCAGGCAGTTCAGCCATCCTGCATAAAGTCTTTCTCTCTGTTTTGCTTCCATCTCGGGTTTGAATACTTTGTCAACCTTCCTTGCGGCAATGATCTCGTCCATGTTCTTCCAGTATCCGACCTGAAGACCTGCGATATATGCAGCACCTGCTGCCGTAGTCTCAACATTGGTAGGACGCTCTACATC
>CACZQE010000150.1 GCA_902783205.1 uncultured Lachnospiraceae bacterium
TGACGGAGGCAGGACGCTTTATTCCCGCTCAGATACTGATAAGGATGTATATGTAATACTGGATCCGGAACCGAATACGTCACAAGGCTCTTCAGGCGGCACCGGTAATGGCAGTCTTAATGTTAAGGATCCGGTTTTCAAAAAAACGCTGGTAAAAAATGAGGATGGCACATATACTTTGTGCCTTAGCGTGACCGGAAGTGGAAAAAACACCGATGCAGATTCCAAGGCAAATGTTGTTTTTGTAGTCGATACATCTTCAAGTATGGTTAGTCATACTACAAATACCGGCCATACCAGACTGGAAGACACCAAAGATGAAGTTGCATCATTCGCCAGGAAGCTGCTGAATGTTAACTCTGCTCCAGGCATAGATAGCAATACGATAGAACTATCGATGGTTAGCTTTGATGGGGGTGTTGTAACAGACAGCCAATGGTATACAGCTTATGACGGAGATGACGGTTTCAACACTCGGGTAAACACGCTGACAGCAGCAAATATGCACACCGGTACTGACTGGGAAGACGGTCTGAAGAAAGCACTTGAGCTTGCGGCTGATAAACAATCTGAGAAGGAACCCACTTATGTTATTTTCTTTACAGATGGCGAGCCTTCGCAGTATACATGTTTCCATGGTGCGGGTGAGAACGGAGGACAAAACAGAGGATATAGATACTGGTACAGTTATTTCCTGTCAAGAGAAGCTGCCAAAGACGAGGCCCGGGCGATTGTCAATGCCGGATTAGTACTATATACGATTTATGCATATAATCCACCGCCTCCACAACAGAGCCCGCCTCAACAACCATATGCCAGTTATTATGGATCTGAAGGTGGAGTGGAGTTCCTTCATAACCTGACAAGATATGCATACAATACACCGCAATCTGTATCTCAGGAGGGAAAAACCTTTTTCCCGGTTGACACTACCAGTGATCTGAAGAATGCGCTGGCAAGTATTCTTAATTCTATTAATGAATATGTCGGCATCACGGATGTCGAGGTAACTGATAATATTACCAGCTTGACAAGAGTTGGTATTACCGGCGTTGGTGACAGTGCTACAGGTTTCACTTATACAAGATCCGGCGGCCAATATGGGTCTGCGGAACAGCCGTGGACAGAGGAGGATGCGACGCCTCCGCCGCACGCAGTATACTACCCGGAAGGTCAGGCACCGGAAGGAGAAACAGCCGGGGTGCATTGGGATTTGAGCAGTCTGGGGTTATTGGAAGATGGCGTCACTTACAAAGTCAGCTTTACAGTCTGGCCGAGTCAGGACGCTTACGACTGGGTGGCGGATCTTAATAACGGAATACGGACATGGGAACAGGTACAGGCAGCCGGACTGGATTCTCATTTTATTGAGTTGGACGATCCGACCAGACCCTCTGGTCATCGGTATGAGGTGGCCACCAATCCACCCAGTAAAAAGCCAACTGGAGAAATAATCAATAATGAGATCACCTATAAAAAGACACACCGGGAGACTGTAGCCAGTCTGCCGAACGGCGTAACTTTGGGTATGCCGGTTGTTGTAACTGACCCGATTACCGGAACCAAAACGACGACCACATATTCACAAAATCAGGATGATACCTATACCAAAACGGTAGTAACGGAAGCTGTAACAGCATTCGGACCGCCGGATCTGAACATGGGACTGGATAACAGTGTCTTCAAGGTGCAAAAAAAGTGGGTGTGCAACCGACCATACGAACTTGCCAATTTCTTATACAATACTTTAACAGGAGAACCCATAGAAGATAACAAGAATATTAATTTCAGAATTATTCAGGACACGAACACGACACCGTATACTACGGTTACGCTGGGTTATGATGCCGGTGAGGATCCTGAAGATCCCAGCGATGACGTTGGCTTTGTATGGGGTGACGAAACCACTTCGGTTACTGTAAATGAAGGCACGGAAAATGAAAGGGAGATTAAGGTGGGAACAATCTGGGAGAAGCCTTTGGACATCCCCTTTGGTCTGATGCTAACGCCGGAAAATGCGGTGGAACAACATTTGGATCTTACAGATAAAAAGTATATTCCCGTGTACGCAAGTGAAGCAGATGCCGCGAACGATACAAATGTTCTGTACTATGTTCTGGAAAAAGGTCACGATTACAATATTGAAGAGCCCTCACTGGATTACCGATTTGATTTTGCTACAGAGACTCTTCATCCTATACTGCTGAGTGACCAGCCTGGAGATTTGAATCCGAAACCCCGTGATGTGAAGCTAGAATACAAGCCCATTAACGGTAGGGAGAGGGCTATCCTAATATCTATATCATCTGACGATGAAGACATCTCCTCTCTTATGGGCCAAAACGTCCTTCGCGGCGAATTGAAAATTAAGAAAATTGCGCTTGATGAAGATGGTGAAGAGGATACTTCTGATATTGCAAAAGCAAGAGTCTTCCCGGTGACCGTAACTCTAACGAACACAGATGACGCACCGTTTTATAATATCGAAGGAAATCCTCATGAGCAAAATGTCCCATGGTATGGCATTGAGGGCAATGATGAAGAAACTACATTGTTTTATCACAAAAATAATGAAGATGGATCTTTTGCATATTACTGTAATGAGCATGAAGCTTGTGTGAATGGAGATTTTACTAACGGTATAAAAGAAGATGAAGGTTATGAAGGGAATGTCATGGAGGAAAGTCAGGATCACACAACTGCCACCGCCACGATTTACATACACCCTCAGGAAATGTGGACCATCACCAGTATTCCTGGTGGAACCACTTATAAGATTGAAGAGAACACAGATGTTATAAGTGGATATGTATTTATTAAAGCAGAGGAGAGAGAAAGCAACCCTGTCAATGCTAGTGTGGGTGATACTGCGGAAATCAGCGGAACCATTCATTCCAACCATGTTACTTATGTGGATTTTACCAACCAGAAGCACCTTGTACCGCTCGAAATTACTCTGATTAAAACGGATATCAACCATTTGAATGATACTACTCCAGTTTATCTGCCGAATGCTGTGTTCCAGATTGAGAAGTATACTTCTTCCAGCTATCAAGGGCTTGATGAAACCTGGGGGTCTGAAGGGAAAATGATTCTTTCAGATACAAACGGCACAGGGAGGCTCTCGGTTCCTGAATTGACGGCAGGTTTCTATAAACTTGTAGAGAAGGAATTCCCAGCAGGTTACGTGCAGACGGCAAGTGATCCGTTTTTCGAAGTAAGAGAAAACGTAACGACGGGAGTTTTGGAGGTTTTCCTCCTGGAAATGAAGTCAGATGGGACAGTTGTCAAAGTGGAAGAAAACAATGACGGTGTGGTGAGAATTGAGAATCTATCGGTCTTTGTAAGTAACACTCCCGGAGCAGCCCTTCCGAACTCCGGCGGCCCCGGAACCAACATGATTTATCTCTTAGGCATTACGTTGCTTGGCTTTGCAGGCGCGGGATTCGTGATGAAGAGAAGACGGAGAAACGAAGCATAATAAAGTTTGATAGAAGAGCTGGTCTCAGAGATGAGATCAGCTTTTCTTAAACGTCGACATTTTACTGATTAACGCGGTGAATTGTGCGCAAAAAATGAGAGATTGTGGCTCCTTGGAAGACTGGAAGTTCATCACGGAGCCTTTTGTTTCGCTAAAAAACACACAGTAAAATCAACCATTCCGTATCGCTGTCATTGCTTTGCACTCTTAAAATATTTTATATTCCGTAGTGTTCTGGAGAAAGGGCCATTGGTCTTTCTCCAAGATGCTTTGTCATAGTAGTGGTGCTGATGTTACAATGCTGCCGGGTCTTATTGTTCCATGGGATTCCGGTGGATTGCAGGCAGTGGGGAGAACAAATAGAGGATCTACACGCAGAGTTTAATATCAGGTAAAAAAAGGATGGTTTCAATGTCATATAGCTAAGCCGAAAACATTGGGACAGCTCTCTGGGTGACAGTGATGCCATATTTTCATATAGGTTATCAACTGGAAATCGTCAATGATGTAGGAGTGCAGCTGCCGGGCACAAAGATCTTGATGATCCTTGGATCGATTCTGACTGCAGGAGTCGGATCGTTGGTTTTGAGAAGAAGTAGAACGATTTAACATTTTTTAGAAAAGCTGATCTCAAAAATAAGGTTAGTATTTCTTATAGAACAAGAATAGCATCCTCGAAACTGCTTCCAGAAAATGATATCTCCCAGGAAATGCCTGACA
>CACZQE010000151.1 GCA_902783205.1 uncultured Lachnospiraceae bacterium
ACACTGTCCACATGCTGGTTGTTCTTTGCTTCCATCTCATAATCCGTGGATTTTATCAGATATTCGTAGACATAGAGGATCTTCTCGTAATCGGTTTTTCTGGATTTTGCTTTCTTTACGAACTCTTTGACCACCGACTCGATCTGCTTCTGCCTGTCGTAGATTTCGTCTCTGGTATAAATGTAATCCGGCTCCACACTGACAGCCTTGCCGTCCAGTGTGGAATAATGGTACTCAAAGGCCCAGAAAATCTCCACATGGTCCATAAGAAGACCGGCCCATGCGTCCGAAAGGGTTTCCTTGGGGCATGGACTGATCTCTATGGTTTCCTGTCTTGTCTTAAGGCCGGAAAGGAGGGTTCTGTACGCTGCCTTGCCCTCTTCATCGAGCTGACTATAATAGAGGCCGTCTTCCGCAGACGTATCCTCCGTCGGCTCTGCCGGCTCTGTCGTGGCCGGCGCTTCCGTCGTCTTCTTTTCCGGCTGGTCTTTTTCCGTATCCTCTGTCGCTTCTGTCACATCCGTCGTTTCCGTTGTACCATCCTGCTCCGTATCCGCCCAGGGATCGTCGTAGATGGAAGTATTCTCCGCCGGATTTCCCTCATCGTCTTCCTCTCCGCCGCCAAGCAGCATCGCTCCAAACCATACGAGGTTGACCAGCACAAGAATCGCGAAAAGCACAACGACCAGATTGACACTTTTCCTGATGTACTTCATACTCCGCACCAATTAATCAATTATCTTCTCAGTACCTTCTTCTTTACCGGAGGATCATGTTCTCCGTCTGTATCATCCAGGCTGTCATAGGCATTATTGTCTATGATATCCTGATAAGCTTCCGCCAGACTGAAAATATTGAGACACAATGTCTCCACACTGTCACCGGTCATGTTCATGATCCGCCTGATACTTTCAGCCACGTCCTGTATGGAGGCAGAGTGGACACCGAGACCTCCGCCCTCATAACCGGCCACATGTTCCAGTCTGTCGGCGACTTCACGCATCCGCTCCTCGTTCTCCTTCATGTTCCGGCACAGCCGCATCAATTCTGCCACACCTTCCGGATTCACTGCGTATTTCATGTTGCCTCTACCTCTCACATTATGCCGCTGTAAGGATCATTATCAATAATATCCTGATAGGCTTCCGCTACTTCTGACACCCTTTCACTCAGATCCTGAATGGGTCCTTCAGCATTCCTGGCTATAGTATGAATATCCATGATTACACTGTCGATCTTGTCTGCATTAGGTCCCCTTCCATTCTGACTGTTGCACACAGCTTGCAGTCTGCTCATGGCCGCCTCGACCATATCAAGACTCTCAATCAGTCCTCTGGAAAGACTCTTCAGGGCATCCACACCTTCCTGATTTACCTGATAAGTAGCCATTGATCTTCTTCTCCTTTTCAAATGCTTTTCGTTATTGAAGCTGCTTCTCCTGCCTCTTCCAGTTCCCGGCCCATGGCGCCGATCAGCCTGTCAATTTTTTCGCAGACCAGGCCGTAAGCTGCATATGCCTCCTGGACCCGGCTTCTGTATCTCTGCAGAGATGCGTCTTCATCCAGATTCTCCAGACACTCGTCCGTATCCCGCATCATCTCCTGTGCAATTTCGGCTATGATCTGTCTGCAGTATGTGAGGATCTCCATGACATCCTCAAACCTCTTCTCATCAATTTCCCTGCCCAAACTGCATCCTCCTTAAACTCTTCCTGATTTTTCAGCTGCTTCCCTGGCCATCTCCAGTTCCATTGCCACTGCCTTTGCCAGCGCCTGCGCCCTTTCGGCACAATCCATGAACTGCCGGGCATACTGGACTACCTGATCACGACTGTTGCTGCTGGCTACATCTTCCTCACAGTTCTCCGCGCATTCATTTGCCTGATCAACCATTGTATGGCTGGCCTCCATCACTTCCGAAGAAAACCTCGTAAGGGCCTCTATCATTTCTTCATAAGCTTCTTCATCGATATTTCTTCCTGCCATAATTCCTCCCTTGTTTTCTGTTTGTCTGCTCTGCCGGATCAGTCTTTGTTCCCTACAAAGGGGCTGACCAGTTCTCCCTTTTCATCAACATACCATCCTTCCCAGGTAATACCGGGATGGAGATAGGGCCGGAAGGAGAACTGCTCCATCCGGTTGCTGTACTGGCAGATGTGCTCCGGAAGTTCCGAAGCTGCCCGTCCGGAGAAGAGTTCTCTGGCCGTTTCCACATCTGTGGCAAAAGACATCCTGTGCCTGTACAGATCGATTTTTGTGGAAGTCTGCTTCAGATCCGAATAGTCATTTAAGACCATCATAAAATGATAGCCCAGGCGACTACCCTGTTTGATGATCTCCGCAAAATCAGCAGCCGCATTATATGCTCCGGCTTTGTGGCCGGACCCGGCCTCTTCCGAAGGCTTGCCGGCAGGCTCGGCCGTCTTCTTTTCAACCTCAGCCGCGACAGCTGGTTTGACCGGTATATTATCTGCAGGGACAGTCACATCCTGTGCCATGAAGGCTGCATAATCCTTCCTCAACCTGTCCCGGATTTCCTCGTCGGAAAGGCCCTGTGCTTTATACTCACCCTGCAGGCGCCTTTTCTCCTTGCCCCAGGCAAGGGCTCTCTTTCTCCTGGCCTCCTGCTCCTCGCTGGTCACGACAGCGCCCTTTTTGATCAGCTCTTCTTCCCTCTGCTTTCTCTTCCGGGCATATTCCTCAGGATCGAAAGACTGAAAACCCGGTCCGATTCCGCCGGATAGAGAGCCTGCTCCTTCTCCGAACTCGAAATCTCCGCAGATCCGGTCCATGCCGACCAGAACAATCAGCTCATCGGAGGGCTCCCTCTTCCGGATTCTGTCTTTTAAGGCATAAATGGCGTCACATACGGCATCCTGGTCCACATGGAAGCTTACATCTTTGTAATCAGGTCCTGTCCAGACTTTTTCCGATGCCCAGCGGTAAAGGCTGTTTTTGCCGTAAGCCCAGACGGAAACTTTATGTCCCTGTTCCAGAAATGCCCTCATATAGGAACTGATCACAGATCCGGCGCAGGCCTGCTCGGCACCTCTGGCCAGGAGAAGGACATTCTCCCGGGTTTCGGCAGTCAGAGTAACAAGTTTCATGTCACTCATGAGTCTGGGCGTACCCGGACTTACATAGATCTCATGGTCAAATGTACCGTCTGCCTCACGATGAGCACGAATCTTTCCGGCCAGTCTGTCTGCCGGATATTTCTCGTAAGCCTTGCCGTCCACCAGGACCGGATGCTTATTCACATAGCTGTTGAGATTACCCGGTTCGTAACTGTCTGCAGGAATCATTTCCTTATTCAGTCTGTTGATCAGGTTATCTCTGACAGTATAATCCCGGAAGTAAAGGACCAGATTTCTGTGTACCTCCGGCGGCGTGTCAGCGTCCTTTCTGCT
>CACZQE010000152.1 GCA_902783205.1 uncultured Lachnospiraceae bacterium
TCGCACTATACTAAGTTTATCACGGTTTGCCCTCTGCTACAATTGTATTATCAGTACGAAGAGGGGGGAATTTTTGTGCAAATGTTTTTCCAGGAATCCACCGCTGCTTCGATCTCTTCCTTTGTGGGATGGCCTTTGGCCGTGCCGCCCACAAGCTTAAAAGGTCCAAATGTATTGTAGCCCGGGCAGGAGTAGTCTCCGATCACCTGACAGCCTTTTGCATCGACGATCTTCCTGACCGCATTGGTGTAGTGGCCAAGCTTCTTGGCGTAGGTATAGATGAGGAAAACCTTTTTATTTCCCGGCAGATTTTTTTCCAGGAAGGAAAGGATGGGTTTCCCAAAGCTTCCCCCGTAAATGCCTGAAGCGATGCCGATGACATCGTAATCACTCAAATCTAACTTTGTCGATTTGGAAACATCGAGGGTTTCCACACCTGTTGCGGCAATGGCATCAACCAGTTTCTTTGTGTTTCCATGGTGGCTGGAAAAATATAAGATAATTGATTTCATAATAATATTCCCTTTCCTGATTCACAGTTCCTTTCTCATATGAACTAATTCCTGGTAACCGGTAAGGCGGGATTTGAATCCTCTCGGATTCCTCCCGAACTCCACAAAGCCTGCCTTCTCATACATGGCTATGGCTTTTTCATTTTCTGCCACTACATTGAGTTCCAGCTGCTCATATCCGGCTTTTCCGGCGCACTCGATGCAGGCGTCAAGCAGGGCCTTTCCTATGCCAAGGTCCCAGTAAGCCCGGTCTATACTGACGCCGAAGTCAGCCCTGTGGCAGACCTTGGAAAAGCCGCCGACTGCTTCAATCCCCGCAAGACCTGCAACTTTCCCGTCAACCAGAGCAAGGATCTCGATCTCCCTGTCGCTCTCCGTCTTATTTTTCAGAAAACGTCCTTCCTCTTCAGCTGTAAATGTACTCTCATCCGGATAAGTCAGGAGGTTATCTGTCTGTTCATGGGTGAGATTAAACACAGCCAGAGCCTCCCGGCCGTCAGCTTCCGTGCCGTTTCTAAGGCAGCATTCTCTGCCGTCTTTTAGTTTGATGATTTTACAGTATTTCATAATTCCAGTCCCATCAGTATTACATGGTTCTCTTTCCTGAATCCGTACTCTTCATAAAAGGCCGGAAGAATCCCTTCACCCGCCGTAATCAGATGGACTCCGACCATTCCCTGCTTCTTTATATCTGCCAGGCAGGCATCCATGAGTTTTCTGGCTATTCCCTGACGCTGGTAATCCGGATGGACCGCCAGGTCATTGATCTCAAATGTCCTTCCGTAATGGAAAAGCATGGAAGTACCGAGGATAAAGCCGGCAACCTCTCCGTCGACTACATATTCGAGCCCATAGGATTGCTTCGTCTCCAGGAGTTCTCTGACATGAACCATGGCATCCTCAGCTTTCCAGGGATCATTCCATGGTTCTCCGGAAAATGCTTTCGCGTAAATCTCGCCATATCTTTCCAGATGCTCTATCGTACAGGGTTTCATTTCTATCTGCTTCATTGTTCTGTCCCTCTCAGTCTGCTTAAAGTTCTGCCACAATTTCTGATATTGCCACCAGGGCTGCCTGGCCGCTTATGCTGATTCTTCCTTTTTCAAGCATCCGGCAGTAAAGGTGTCCGCCGCGTCTGGATGCCTGATATGCATGTATTTCCGGCTTTCCAAGTATTCCTGCCCAGTAGTCTGCTATCTGGCAGTGGGCAGAACCGCATACCGGATCCTCCGCGATTGCCAGCTTTGGGGCAAAGCTTCTTGATACGCAGTCGGCATCTTTTCCTGCTGCCGTGGCATTCTGGAGTCTTCCTTCAATCCTCATAAGCATAGCCTGATCAGGCTGTATGGTTCTGACCTGGTCTTCTGTCTCGAAAACACAGATCAGGTCCAGGCCAAGAACTGCCTTAACGGGACGAAGCCCAAAGGCCTTCTCCATATCGTCTGTCACCGGGATCTCCTTCAATTCATAGGTTGGAAAATCCATCTCATAAAGAGAGTCCTTCCTTGTCACGGTAAGGAGTCCGCTCAAAGTATTGAATGTCACCATATCGCTTTCCGGCTCGTAATAATTCAATATCACAAAGGCGGATGCCAGAGTTGCATGGCCGCAAAGCTCCACTTCCGTACCAGGCGTAAACCAGCGCAGGTGATAGCCGCGATCCTCTTTTACGATGAGAGCTGTCTCAGAAAGGTTATTCTCCATAGCAAGCTTCATCATGGACTCTTCCGAAGGCCAGCTGTCCATCACGCAGACAGCTGCAGGATTACCTGAAAATGGCCGGCTTGTGAATGCATCCACTATGTATTGTTTCATTTTATGTACCTCTTTTGCTGTATTATTTGTTATCCCGGATCAAAGGAATTATCCTTTCAGAAAACGCAGGACTGCAGAGTTGAATTCCACGGGATTTTTGGCGGCTATAAAGTGATCACCTTTAATCAGGACAAGCTGACTGTCCGGAATGCATTTGGCGATCATGCGCGTATGCTTTTCACGGATCATATCCTTTGTGCCGGCAATGACCAGTGTCCTTGCTTTTATCTTTTTCAATTCTTCCGGGCTGACATTTGGATCATTGACCATGAGGCCCAGCATTTCCGCATTGCGTCTGGCGGAATCGTTCTTTGCTGAAAACTTCTTTGCAATACGGTATCCTATCTCAATGGGAATCTGAACGGACCGTTTTACACCACCCGGGTCTAGGTTGGCTCCGTTCAGAATCAGTCGGTCAACCCGTTGGGGATAACGAATCGCAAATATCATGGCAATATTGCCGCCGTCCGAAAAACCGAGCAGATGAGCCTTTTCTATATGGTGATCATCCATAAAAGCCAGGAGGTCATCTGCAAATTGTCTGATGGTAAAAGGCCTGTCGCCTCTCGGTGTTTTTCCGTGTCCGCGGGTGTCGATGGCATACACATGATAATATTTGGCAAATTCATCCATCTGTCCCCGGAAGTATTCACAGTTTTCGCCGTTTCCGTGAAGGAGAATCAGAGGATCTCCCTGTCCGCTCTCCATGTAAAAATGTTTAATATCCACGACTCATGATCCTTTCAGTCTATGGTTTATCCGGTCTTTACGACAATCAATTCTGCCGATCCTTCTTCAAGGGAGTTATATTCATCAAAATGAATATGACTGCCGGCAGGCTCTTCCGCAAGAGCCCTCAGATGGCCGGCCAGAGAAAGCAGGCCTTCCCGGTTTGCATTGATGACTATTGTTCCCTTATCAATGTCGGTGCTGATTGTGAAACCGTCTTCCCAATGTAAATCCATGCTTTCCTCCCTGTATATAAACTAATGAGCTGCCCACTCTTCATATTCAAACACATGCAGGCCAAGCCTGTGGGAAATGTGTTCCATGGCTTTTACGGCAGCCACGCTGTTGCCGTACTGATCCAGAGCCGGCCCGTAGAGACCGATTCCGTAAGGCCCTCTTACCGCGCAGGCCAGTCCACCTCCCACGCCGCTCTTTGCCGGTATGCCCACCTTGACGCCGAATTGACCGGAGAAGTCATACATTCCACAGGTGAACATGATGCTCTTGATGGTGCGAACATATACGGGAGCCAGCCAGTGTTTTTTGGTGAAGGGATTCACGCCCCCGTTGGCCAGAATGATACCCAGGCCGGCCAGTGATTTGGCCGTGACGGACAGGGAACACATTTTGAAATAAAGATCTAAAGTCCGCTCAGGGTCAGCCTGAAGAACTCCTTTACTTTTCAGGAGGTAAGCGATGGCCCTGTTCCGGTCTCCTGTCTCATATTCACTGTGGTAAACCGCCTCGTCCAGGCAGATATCCGGATCCATGCAGAGTTCTCTTGAAAACTGCATCATATCCTCAAAGCTGAATTCATCCGTCAAGCCACTAAGGACCTGAATAGCCCCCGCATTTATCATAGGATTAAAGGGGAGGTTGCTTCTGGTATCCAGCTTGAGAATGGAGTTGAAGGAATCTCCGGACGGTTCCATCATTACATGGGTGAAAGTATCTCTGAAGCCCCTGTATTTCAGACTGATCGCCAGATTGATCACCTTCGATATGGACTGTATGGAAAAACGTGTATCCACATCTCCAAGGGCCAGGTTTCGTCCCTGATCATCAAGGGCATATATTCCAAAAGCCTTAGGATCTGCTTTGGCCAGTTCCGGGATGTAATCGGCACATTTGCCTTCTGAAGCTACCTGCAGTCCATTTTCATAAGCTTCCACA
>CACZQE010000153.1 GCA_902783205.1 uncultured Lachnospiraceae bacterium
AGCTATTGTGTTGTGTCTTGCCTGGATCATATTTGGGGAAAAGATACACAGACTCATGGCGGAGATTTTTACGAGCAAGGCAAAGAAAGAGGAGTGCATCAGGCAGCTTATGAATGGAGTTTTTGGTTCAGACGCATATAAAACATGTGAAAAACTATGCACGCCTTTGACTGCGAAGGATCTAGCCGGATTAAAGCTGAATAATCAGATTATTTATTTCCTAAACACACATCGCGGTCTTGATTTTGCATCTGACGCTGTGACGCAGGCATCAAATTCCGAATCACTGATAAACTCCATTAGGGAAGATTACATCAGGCGACTGATAGATGGTAAATCAAATTCAAGTGTTAGGGAAGTATTCGAAAAGATCTGCGCACCGTTGACAGTGGCAGATTTTGCCGACAGTACATTAAGCAAAGAGGTTATTTATTCCCTGGATAGTACACTTGACACGGATTTTGTCGCTGATATTGTGAAGCAAGCGCCAAATTCCGAGTTTCTGATGAAGAATATTATGGATGACTTAACTGCTGAAGTCTATGAAAAGAAAAAATCCGACTGCAGACATGCGGAACGCATCCTGAAAGCGGCATATCGCAAGGGGATTTATACGAAAGACATTCAGGCAAAAGACGGCACTGCCCTGCAACCCCATACTGATATCGATTCCTGTCTCCATGATGATAGACCTGGGATATATTTCAAACTGTAAAAGGCACTTTTCATCCTTCACGTTTTATGCTGCTGCCGACCATGGCCTTTCAGGCAGGCTGCGATGTAGCTGGGGTTACGAAATCAAAAAGATTCCTGCACAGCTGAGAATAACCGCTGAAAATATAAAAACAGAATAATAAATCAGGAACAACAGGACGGGAAGAAGAAAAAGGCTTCTTTTTGCGGCTGTTCGGATAGAACCCCCTATTATATTATTATCGGAGAGGAGTATCATCATGTCAAAAACCCGCATTATTATCATTATAGTAGTTGTACTTATTATTATCCGGTTTGTGTTTGGCAAAAAGATCAACAGATTTCTGGCAGGTATCTTCACGAGCAAGGAGAAAAAGGAAGACTATATTAAACAGCTTATGAACGGGATTCCGTACTCTAAGGATAATGATGAAGTATATATAAAAATGTGCAATGCGCTGACTAAGAAAGATCTTGCCGATAAAAAGCTGAACAAAAAGCTCATATATACTCTTGAAAAATACCGGGATGCGTCATTTGCTGCTGATGCTGTGATGCAGGCAAGTAATTCTGATTCCTTGATGAAGACTATTCTGGATGATGTTACGACTGAAAGTTATAAAAACAGTATGTATGACTGCTACTGTGCAGAAGATGTCCTGAAAGCGGCGTATCGTAAAGGATATTACAAAAAAGATATTCAGGCGAAAGACGGCACTATGGTAAAACCCAGTTTTAATTTTGATTCCTGTATCCATGAGGATACACCCGCGGAATATTTCAGACTGTGAAAAGAGTTTTTCGCCCAACTCATTTTATGCTGCTGCCGACCATGGCCTGTCAGGCAGGCTGCAGCTACTGTTTTGCGCAGAAAACGGGAGAATTCATGAGCCGGGATACAGCGGAAAAAGCGATTGATTTTATCGACCGTATTGCACCTGCCGGGAAAGATATTTCCCTGACCTTCCACGGCGGAGAGCCGCTGCTGGCAGGTGAGGAGTTTTATGCGTTTATTCTGCCGGAACTGACGAAAAGATTTGGGCGACGCCTACACATTTCCATACAGTCGAATCTCTGGGCTATGACTGATAATCTCGCAGAACTGTTCCGGAAATACCGGGTTGCTGCCGGCACCAGTCTGGATGGGCCACAGGAACTGTGCGACCGACAGAGAGGTGCAGGGTATTATGAAAGAACAAAAGCAGGCATGAAAATCCTGCAGCGTCATCAAATGGGGACAGGGATTATCTCAACGCTGACAGCAGACTACGTGGATCAGGCAGCCTTCCTGTTTCAGACAAGTTCACAGCCGTATTCTCTGCATGGGGCGGTGCCGCAGTTTGGTGCAGAAAAAGGAAAACCGGCTGTTGACGCGGACGGTATGAAACGAATTCTGCTGGACAGCTACCAGGCATATAAAAAAGATCCGACTCACGGCAGGATTGTCACAATTGACGCCATGACGAAAGGCTGTTTTCAGGAAAAAGGATGTACTTGTACCTTCATGGACTGTCTGGGTATGTTTGCAGTGGTTGCACCGGATGGAGGAATCTATTCCTGTCAACGGTTCTGCGGGGAAAAGGAGTTTTGCTTTGGCAACGTCAGAAACAGTTCGGATGAGCGGGCGATTGTGCGCAGCAGGGCATACCAGAGGCTGTACACTTTAGAAAAATCCCGGAAAGGAGCCTGCACTGGCTGCAGGCATTGGGAATACTGCCGGGGTGGCTGCCTGTATAATATGATTACGGCAGGGACAACGAAAGATCCCTACTGTGAGAGTTATCAGGCGGTTTTTGACAAAATACAGCTGGATATGACGCGGGAAATGGGGTTAAGCCTGCTGGACAGGGACGAACCGACGCCGGTGCTGGCCATGGCAGGAGCTGTCCCGCATCCCTATGATGTACACTGCAGCTGGGAACGGATGGTGAAGGCCCTGGAAAGAGGGAAGCACGTCACAACAGATGCCGAAAACGATTTACGGGATCCTTATCCGGAATATGGGCTGAACAAGCTCTACCTACATATTACCTTTGACTGCCCGCTGCACTGCCCCCACTGCTATGCGGACGGGGGTGTAAGGAAATCCAGAGAGCTCTCGCCTGCACGTCTTGCGAAAGTGGTTCGCGAAGCGGTAAACTGCCTTTTCCGAGCGGTGGTTATTACCGGAGGAGAGCCACTTGCCTATCAAGGTTTTCATGCTTTGTGCCGTGAGTTTGGCAGGATAGATCGCAAAGGTACAAAACTGATCCTGCGATCCTCTTTTGGGTTTCCGATTACACGAAGACAAATGAAACTTCTTTGCAAGACATTTGATGAAATTATTGTCAGCGTGGACGGGAACAAGGAGACACATGATACCCGGCGCGGAGCGGGAAGATATGATCAGACAATTAATAATCTGAAGTGCGCTGTTTCTCTGGGTACGGCGAATAAGCTGGGGATTGCTGCAGTTCTGAGCGAGGAAGCGGTCAACGGAATACCCGGTAATCATGTTCTTGCGTTGGCAAAAGAACTTGGAATAAAAAAAGTAAGTTTCAAACCTCTTCTGCCACTGGGAAGAGGAAAAGGGGCACAGCAGGAAGCATGGCAGTTATGTTCAGCAGATCGTGTTCATCCGGAGGAGTATCACATCCGGCATTCATGCGGCCTAGGCCAGAATTTATATGTGGAGCCTGATGGTACTGTATACCCTTGTTACGCATGGTGCGATCCGGAGTATAAACTCGGAGACCTCAGCGCAGAAAGCCTTCAGGAACTGCTTAGCCGCGGCACCTTATATGAATACTGTCTGCATGATGTAGACACAAACGAAAAGTGCCATACCTGCGAAGTCCGCTATCTGTGCGGGGGTATCTGTAAGGCCTGGGTAAAAGACCATAAGAATATTGACAGCGGAGAATTCGACTGTTCGGCACGAAAAGCATATTTTATAAATGAAGCTAAAAGGCTGCGACAAAAGCAAATATTTACAAATGATTCCTTAATCTGTTAATGATCACACGAAAGAAAAGTGTTCTTGAAGGAGAAAAGACAATGGAACTCTCGACTAGTAGCATCAGCAACGAGATAGACAAGAGCATACAGGAAGAATTCTCCGTCTCGCAGGCGGCGATTGATGAAATAAAGCTGCGGAAGGAAAGAGGAGAGAAGCCGGAATCCATCTCCAATGAAGAGATCAAAAAAGATGATCCAATACTC
>CACZQE010000154.1 GCA_902783205.1 uncultured Lachnospiraceae bacterium
AGGAGGAAACCATGAAAAAGAAAGATTACAAGGCCCTTTCCATTAAGGAATTCACAAAAGCCGCCGGTAATTATGAAGGAAATCAGGTGCTGTCCGCTGGTTCTGCAATCACATAGAACTGCCTCTGGTCAACCTGCTGGGGCATGGTGACGTCCGGGTATACGGGCGAAATGAAGTGGATTCTTTTTGCCGAAAGGCAGGACTGAAGATGGAACTCTTTGAGAGGCGGGGCTTTTGCCGTATGCACTGTGTGGCAAGAAAACCCCGTTAGAGAAAGGTCGGGATTAAGATGAAAGCAATAGTGGTCATAATGATTCCCTTCCTGGGAACAAGTCTGGGAGCGGCCTGTGTCTTCTTTTTCAGGCAGACTATGAGAGAAGAGTTACAGAGGGGACTGACAGGCTTTGCATCCGGAGTCATGGTGGCTGCTTCTTTTTTCAGCCTGCTCCTTCCGGCTCTGGACCAGGCAGGCTCTTTAGGCTGTTTTGCCTTCCTTCCGGCATCAGCCGGCTTTCTGGCCGGTATGCTTTTTCTGCTGGTCCTGGATGCTCTTGTTCCCCATATCCATCTGGACAGCAGTGAAGAAGGACTGAAAAGCGGACTGCCGCGCTCAGTCAAACTTGTACTGGCAGTGACCATTCATAACATACCGGAAGGCATGGCGGTCGGAATCGTATGTGCAGGGTGGATGTACGGTAACGAGAAAATAACTTTTACGGGAGCTCTGGCTCTTGCCATCGGTATCGCTATCCAGAATTTCCCTGAAGGAGCTATTGTCTCCATACCTCTTCTGGCTGAGGGCGTAGCAAAGGTGAAAACATTTTTATATGGAATTCTTTCGGGCATTGTGGAGCCGGTCGGCGCCTTGCTTGTGATTCTTGCTGCCGGGACTCTGGTTCCGGCCATGCCCTGTCTTCTGAGTTTCGCAGCAGGGGCCATGTTCTATGTGGTTGTCGAAGAACTGATTCCCGGGATGGCTGAAGGAGAGCACTCTAATACCGGAACTTTATCTTTTGCCGCCGGCTTTGTCCTGATGATGGCACTCGATGTAGGACTGGGATGACCGGATCACAGAAGTTTATCTGCTCAGCTTTTCCTTTTCGGCTTTCAGCAGATCAAGATTTATCTTCTTCTCGCCTGCCGTTTTGTCAATCCACAGGTTCAGGGAATCCACGGCCAGGGATATGGCGTCAAGCCTGGAGCTGATCAGGGCAAAATCTATAATCTCATCATCGCTGACTTCCCCGTCCCTTCCGATCTGTATCAGGCGGCCGGTCAGGGCCTCAAGGTCATTAAGGCCGGCAATGGTCTCAAGGATAATGCCGGACAGGTCTGAAATCTCCACCTCCGGAACATAGCGATCTCCGATAGCACATTTATGGGAACAGTAATAATTACACAGGTCCGGCCTCCCGTAGCAGTCTGCCATCTGGACGATATCGTAGGGGGTCGGCTCCTGCTTTTCATATTCTATTTTTTCAATTCTTGCGGCAGAGAAGCCCGGCATAAGGTCTGCTGCCTTCTCCCTGGTCAGCCCCTTTTCTTCCCTTGCAAGCTGATAGATATTCTTATTTTCCCTTGTGGACTGTCTTCCCATGTAGTTCCCCCCTTTTTTATTTCTTCTTTTTTGAGGAATAAATGTGTAAAATCCGCGAAATTAAATGTATATTTATATCCTGCTACTTATTATACTATGGTAAACCAAAACAGCAAATACCATTCAGCAGAGCTTTTACTTCAGTATACAGGCTCTCACATTATGAAAGAAGGGATATAAATGTTGACATTATTCTTTATCATCTGCATGTTTGCAGTAATGGGGAAAATCACAGTGCTTGCTCTTAAAGGAGCATGGGGACTTACAAAAATCCTCTTCACCCTGATCTTCCTCCCGGTAATCCTGATCGGAATGGTTTTCAAGGGATTCTTTATAATAGCTATTCCCGCTCTGATCATTATCGGACTTATATCTTTGACAGCAGACGCATCATAAACACCTGATGCTGCCATAATAACCTCTCCTTTACATTCCTGTGACAAAAGGGGCTGCCGCAACAGCGGCAGCCCCTTCGTCGTTTATCCGGCAGGCTGAATCGCAAAGTCTTTATACTCTAACTGGCTCCGACCAAAACTTATAATTTCTATATATCCTATTGACATACTAGGTTTATCTTGTTATAGTGTTTGAAACTACCCTTTAACTCTTCGTTTCCTGCATGGCATCAGAGAAAGGCGAGAACTATATGTGCGAATTATTTGGACTCTCGGCAGCTAATACAATCAATATCGACAGGGAACTTGGAGAATTCTATTCCCATGCGCCGGATCATCCCAACGGATGGGGTATTTACTATAATGACAGCCGTTCATCCTTTTTCAGAAAGGAAAATCGGAGGGCAGACAAAAGTGAATGTCTCAAAGGCATCCTTTCCGGAAGTATCAATGCCAGAAATGCCATTGCCCATATCCGCTATGCCACAATAGGCTATGATGAGATGGAAAACACGCATCCTTTCAGTGGCGTCGATCTTTCCGGCAGGGAGTGGATTTTTGCCCATAACGGCACCATCTTTGAGAGTGATCTGCTCACGGAATACTTTTACAGACAGAAAGGGGAAACGGACAGCGAGCGTATTCTCCTCTATATGCTGGACCGCCTCAACGCCCGGATCTGTCAGAAGGGGGCGCCGCTTGACGAGTCGGAAAGATTTGTCGTTCTCGAGGACATGGTTGCCCGGCTCTCTCCCAAAAACAAACTGAATCTGCTCATATACGACGGCGACATACTCTATGCCCATAACAACTGTAAAGATACTCTCTATATCAGA
>CACZQE010000155.1 GCA_902783205.1 uncultured Lachnospiraceae bacterium
ACAGATGGATGAACCGGTCTATGTGATCAGTAATGAAACCGGGGTGAACGGAGCGGCGGTCATGTTTTACAAAGGAGTCCTGGAGGAACTGGCCGATCAGCTTTATGATGATCTCTATATCCTGCCCAGCAGCATCCATGAGATTCTGGTCATTCCTGCCGGGACGGGAAGAAATCCGGAAAAGCTCAGGGATATGGTGCGGGAGGTCAATGCCACCGCTGTCCGGGATGAAGACTATCTTTCCGATGCCCTTTATTTTTACGACAGAGAGTCAGCCGGAATCCGGGTCTGGGAACCCGAGGGGATGACAAGAGCCCTTTTACCCTTCTGAGGAGTATGATATAATCATACCGGAAAGATTTTAACGGAGCCGGGAAGGAAGGAAGAGTATGAGGCTATATCTGATACGGCACGGGGAGACCGTTCTCAACCGGAAGAGATGTTATTACGGACTGACGGACGCAGACCTGTCAGAGACCGGCCTGGGCCAGGCAAAGGCTGTAGCGAAACTGCTGGAGCCGGTTGCTTTTGACCGGGTGATTTCAAGTCCACTGACCAGAGCGGTCCGCACGGCCGGACTGGTGACGGAGGGCCGCAATCCGGACATCGCTGTCGATGAGAGACTCTGTGAGCAGAACTTCGGAGTCTTTGAGGCAAAGACATATGAGGAGCTGATCAGAGACTTCCCGGAAGAAATGGAAGCCTGGAACCGAAACTATAACGAGTACAGGATTCCTGGCGGAGAAAGCTTTGCCGATGTAAGGGCAAGAGCGGATGATTTTGCCGGAATGCTCCGCCGGAAAGCAGACGGAGATGCCGCCGGCCAGACATGGCTGATCTGTGCCCACAAGGGAACACTGGGTCACCTTACCGCATCCCTTCTTGGCATGCCCCTTTCCGGATACTGGAACTTTGTATTTGAGCAGGACTGTTTCAGTGTGATCGACCTTGAAGACGGTTTCGCCATAATACGCAGTCTGAACAGAAGATAAGAAGATGAGGAAAGATAGAAATGGATCTGTTTGAATATATGGGGATGCAGCAAAAAGAGAAGGAATCGCCCCTTGCAGTCCGCATGCGGCCCAGGACCCTGGATGAGATCGTGGGACAGGAGCATATTATAGGAAAGAACAGGATGCTTTACCGGGCGATCCGCGCTGATAAGATCAGCTCCCTGATTTTCTACGGGCCGCCGGGAACGGGAAAGACCACCATAGCCAAAGTGATTGCAAACACCACCAGCGCATCATTTATACAGATGAATGCCACGACAGCCGGCAAGAAGGATATGCAGAAGGCTGTGGAGGATGCCGGCAGGACTCTTGGCATGTACGGTACCAGAACCATCCTTTTCATCGATGAGATCCACCGTTTTAACAAGGCCCAGCAGGATTATCTGCTGCCCTTTGTCGAGGACGGGACCGTGATCCTGATCGGGGCCACGACCGAGAATCCTTATTTTGAGGTCAACAGCGCCCTGATTTCCAGGTCTCTGATCTTTCAGCTGGAGCCACTGTCAGAAGGCGATATTGAGAAGCTGATTCATATAGCGGTAGAAGATCCCGAGCGGGGGATGGGCAGTTACGGGGCAGAGATCACGGATGAGGCCGCCGCCTTTCTGGCCGAAATGGCCGGAGGTGATGCCAGAAATGCCCTCAATGCCGTGGAACTTGCAATCCTGACAACAGATCCCGGCCCGGACGGGAATATCCTGATCGATCTTGCGACAGCCGAAGAGTGTATTCAGAGAAAAAGAGTCATCTATGATAAGGGTGGTGATCAGCACTATGATGTCGTATCAGCCTTTATCAAGAGTATGAGAGGTTCCGATCCGGACGCGGCCATATTCTACCTTGCCCGCATGCTGGATGCCGGGGAAGATCCCAGGTTTATCGCCCGCAGGATCATGATATGTGCAGCAGAGGATGTGGGTAATGCCGATCCGGAAGCACTGGTCCTGGCGGTTTCCGCAGCCCAGGGAGTGGAGCGCATCGGAATGCCGGAGGGAAGGATCCTTCTGGCCCAGGCCGCCGCCTATGTGGCCGGAGCACCTAAGAGCAATGCAGCCATCATGGCCATTGACAAAGCCCAGGCTCTGATCCGGAGCAGGAAAACAGGAAGCGTCCCTTCCTATCTGAGAGACGGCCACTATGAAGGAGCAAAAAAACTGGGGAATGCGATCGGATATAAATATGCCCACGATTACCCGGAACATTACGTAAAGCAGCAGTATCTGCCGGATGACATAAAGGATATGACT
>CACZQE010000156.1 GCA_902783205.1 uncultured Lachnospiraceae bacterium
ACCGGCGGTGCTGCAGGAGGAGAGAAGGTTCTTACTTTCGGCTGCCAGATGTACACAGACGGTCTGATTGATCCGGCGCATGATATCAATACAGCATGGAACTGTATGAGATTCGGTGTCGGTGAAGCACTTTTCAAATTCAACGATGAAATGGTTGCTGAGCCCTGGCTTGCAGAGTCGGCAGAGCATTCAGATGATTTCAAGACATGGACAATTAAACTGAAAGAGGGCATCAAGTTCTCCAACGGTACTGACATGACAGCGACCAAGGTTAAAGAGTCCTTTGAAAGACTGAGAAAAGAAGGTCCGAACGGAACTTCCACACCTGCTAAGTATGTGGCGGTTACAGCTGAGATTACAGCAGATGATGATGCAAATACTGTTGTATTCAAACTTGAGAAACCGGATTACAACTTCCTTGGAAACCTTGCATATCCTGTGAATGAGATCATCGATGTAGCCGGTACCGAAAACTGGGAAAGCGGTGTCATCGGAACAGGCCCCTATGCTGTAGAAAGTTTTAAGGACCAGACCGGATATACCATGGTCAAGAATGAGTACTATCGTGAAGAGGTTCCTTATGACAAGGTTGAGATTATGTTCATGGGTGATGCTTCCGCTAAGACCATGGCTCTGCAGAGCGGACAGATCGATCTTGCCGAAAACATTACAAATGTTGCTGATATCGAAAAGTTCAAAGCAGATGACAACTATACTGTTGACATTGCTTCCGGTGTACGTTGCGGATTCTCCTGGATGAATATGAAAGAGGGTCATCCCCTGGCAAACGAGACATTACGTAAAGCGGTTATCATGGGAATCGATCAGGAAGGTATCTGCAAATCCAGCCTGATCAACGGCCTCTACACAGCAGGTTATTCTGTTCTTCCGTCCACACTTTCCTATGGATATGAGAATCTGAAGAACCCTCTGGCTTATGATGTGAAAGCAGCAAACAAGATGCTGGATGATGCAGGAATCAAAGACACAGACGGAAACGGAATCCGTGAACTTGACGGAAAAGATATCGAGCTTGTATATGTTTCCTATGAGAACAGATCTCTTAACGACTTCTCTGATGCCCATGCACAGTACCTGAAGGAGATCGGCATCGGTGTTAAGGCAGATTACGGCAGCTCTGACGACCAGTGGAGCAAGCTGGCTGCAGGCGAGTATGACCTTAACAACAACAACTGGACCACAGTAGGTAACGGCGATCCTTCCGAGTACATGGCTAACTGGTACAGCAAGGAAATTGACGGATACTGCGCAAACTACTGCGGATACAAGAATGACAAATATGACGAACTGTATGAGAAGCTTGGTGAAACCGGTGACCCCGATGAGCGTGCAAAGATCATCGAGGAGATGCAGCAGATTCTTATCGATGACGGAGCAGCTCTGGTAGACGGATATTACAACAGCTCCATGATCTATTCCAAGAATGTAGGCTATGCTCACATTCATACTGCTGACTACTACTGGCTCACTACCGAAATTACACCGGCAGAATAATACACAGAATTTCTGCTAAAATGAATGATCCGCTTTGGGAGGGCACGTTTTCCGTGCCCTCCCATATGACATTTGATTAAAGAGTATAGAGAGGAGATATTCCTTTGAGCAAGAAACAAATAATCTCCAGACTTCTTCAGATTGTTGTTGTCCTGATCGGAATCAGTTTCCTGACATTTTTACTGACTTATGTGTCTCCGGGTGATCCGGTAAGACACATGCTGACAGCCAGCGGACAAATGCCAAATGAGCAGACAATCCAGACGATCCGTCAGGAAATGGGATTGAATGATCCCTTTTTTACGCAGTATTTCCGCTGGGTGGGCAACTGTCTGCACGGAGATTTCGGCAATTCCTATATGTTGAACAAACCGGTTGTTGAACTTTTGTCAGCCAGGCTTTGGCCTACGTTGAAGCTGACTATTTTTTCTGTGATACTGATGCTGATCATGGCTGTGCCTTTAGGTATGGTTTCAGCAGTTTATAAAGATTCCTGGATCGACTATCTGGTCCGTGGAATCACATTCCTTGGAGTATCCCTTCCCAACTTCTGGGTCGGTCTGCTCCTGATGCTTGTTTTTTGTGTAAAATTTACAATTTTCCCTGTTATATCTTCAGGCGGTGACTTTAAGAGCATGGTATTGCCGGCCCTGACGCTTGCCATTGCCATGTCTTCCAAATATACCAGACAGGTGAGGACTGCAGTGCTCGAAGAACTGTCCTCAGATTATGTGACCGGAGCCCTGGCCAGAGGCGTCAAGTTCTGGAAAGTACTCTGGTTTAATGTGTTTCCCAATTCATTACTCCCGCTGATTACCATGCTGGGTCTGTCCATCGGATCTCTGCTGGGCGGTACATCTGTCGTGGAAGTTATATTTGCCTATCCGGGACTGGGAAATCTTGCCGTATCCGCAATTACATCCTGTGACTATTACCTGATTCAGGGTTACGTTCTTTGGATTGCGCTGATCTATATGGTAATCAACCTTCTGGTTGACTTGTCATACTATCTTGTGGATCCGCGAATGAGATTGAAGGGGTGATATTTATGAAAAAGCAGAATTTCTTTTTGAAAAATAAAACCTTTACAATCTTTGGCATACTGGCGATACTTATCGTTCTTGCGGCGATTTTCGCTCCCGTTGTTTCAGGCGGGATCGACCCGACCAAAGGAGACCTGGCTGAGGCAATCCAGCCCCCGGGACCGGGTCATTTATTTGGAACGGATAAAATGGGAAGAGACATTTATGCCCGTGTAATATACGGAGCAAGGACTTCTCTTGTGGCTGCTTTTGCCATCGTGACCATCGTGTTTGCAGTAGGTCTTCTATTAGGTATTATTGCCGGATATTTCGGCGGTATCGTTGATGTTATCATTATGCGTATTGCGGATATGATGATCGCTTTCCCGGGTCTGGTACTTGCTCTTGCGGTAGCAGGTATCCTGGGTGCCAGCATAAGAAACGCTGTTCTGGCCATCTCCCTTGTGACCTGGCCCAAATATGCCCGGCTGGCCCGAAGTCTTGTTATGAAGATTCGGCACAGAGATTATGTAGACGCAGCCATAGTAACAGGATCGAAAACTGTTTATATGCTCTATCGCTATATGCTGCCCAATGCCCTGCCCACACTGGTGATCACGGCAGCTACCGATATCGGAAGCATGATGCTGGAGCTTGCAGCCTTATCTTTCCTGGGGTTTGGTGCTATTCCGCCCACACCTGAATGGGGACTTATGCTTTCCGAAGGGCGTGCCTATATGCAGTCCGCACCGTGGCTTATGGTATTCCCGGGTCTCGCGATCTTTGTCACAGTAGTAGTATTTAACATGCTTGGAGACAGCCTTCGCGATATCCTGGATCCCAAGACTGAGTAAGGAGGAGATGAATATGGCATTATTAGAAATTAAAAACGCTACCATCTCCTACGGCAGCCGCGAGATCGTAAAAGACTTTAATCTTACTATGGACCAGGGAGAGGTATGCAGTATCGTCGGAGAGTCCGGAAGCGGAAAGACAACCGTAATCCGCGCAGTTCTGGGTCTGCTTGCCGGCGGCGGAAAAGTGACAAAAGGGGATATCCTCTTTGAAGGGACCTCCTTGCTTGGAAAGACGAAAGAAGAGTGGAGAAAACTGCGTGGAACACAGATTTCCATGATTTTCCAGGATTCAGGCGCCATGATGAATCCCACAAGAAAAATTGGCGCCTCCTATGTCGAATATATCCGTACTCATGAGAAGGACATATCAAAGAAAGATGCCTGGGACAAGGCAGTGAAAATGCTGGAACGCATGCGCCTTCCCAGCGGAGATAACATTATGAAAAGCTATCCGTTCCAGCTGTCCGGAGGTATGAGACAGCGTGTGGGAATTGCCATGGGCATGACCTACGAGCCCAAGCTTCTTCTGGCAGATGAACCTACCAGCGCTCTTGATGTGACGACCCAGGCACAGATCATCCGCCAGTTTATGGAACTTCGGGATGACTTTGGCACAAGTATTATTATCGTTACTCATAACCTTGGAGTGGCGGCCTATATGGCAGACTATCTGATCGTTATGAAAGACGGCCTGATTGAAGATGAAGGCGACCGCGATCATATATTACATCATTCAGACAATGCCTATACAAAGATGCTGCTGGATGCTGTTCCGTCTTTAGGAGGTGAGCGATATGTTTGATGAAAAAGATATGATTCTGGAAGCCAGACATGTTACAAGGAGATTTCCCGCATCCGGCGGCCGCAGTCTTCTGGCCTGCAATGATGTTAATCTGAAAATGTATAAGGGAAAGACCCTGGGTCTTGTCGGAGAATCAGGATGCGGAAAGAGCACCTTCATGCGTTTTCTGGTATCGCTGGACAAGCCTTCGGAAGGAGAAATAATCTATCGGGGAAAGGATATTACCAAGTTAAAAGGTGAAGAACTCCGGCAGAACCGTCAGAATATCCAGATGGTCTTCCAGGATCCCTCAGGTTCCTTCAACCCTAAGATGAGAGTCAGGGACATTATCTGTGAACCTCTGCTCAATTTCGGCAGGATCAGCCCGTCAGAAAAAGACACCGTGGCAAAGAAGTTTCTTACCATGGTAGACCTGCCGGAAGACTTTGCTGACCGGTTTCCTCATAATATGAGCGGCGGACAGCGTCAGCGTGTTGCCATAGCAAGGGCCATTGCCCTGGAGCCTGAAATCATCGTGATGGATGAGGCAACCTGTGCCCTGGACGTATCAGTTCAGAAAACAATTATTGAACTGATCGTGGGACTTCAGAAAGAAAAGAACATTGCCATTGGCTTTATTGCCCATGACCTGGGTCTGATCCAGTCATTTGCGCACCAGATTGCGGTTATGTATCTTGGGAATATCGTTGAAGTGCTGCCGGGAGACCAGATTGACAAGAGTGCCAAACATCCTTATACACAGGCTCTGATGGGAGCAATTTTTGACCTCAATATGGACTTTTCCAAGAAAATTGAAAGTATTGAAAGTGAAGCCCCCAGTCCTCTGGATGTTCCGCCCGGATGTCCTTTCCAGGACAGATGTGAAGACTGCAGGGAAAAATGCAGAAAAGATCATCCCAAGCTTGTTGAACTGGAGCCGGGGCACCAGGTTGCATGCCATAAGTTTGCTTAATGTTTATAATGGATAAAGAAGGGCATAATATGAGAAAAAAAATAATTCTGCTTACATTGCTTCTCTGCGTATTGGGGATAGCGGGCTGCCTTGGCCGGAATCTGGAAATGCCGGGATCTGACACGGCAGAGACCGTATCTGTAGAAGGTGCTGATTCTTACAAGATCGGCGTGATTGTATACAGCAGTACCGACGAAGAAGTGCTGGCAATCCGGGATTATCTGGAAAATTATATAGCAGAAGTCTTTCCCGGAATTACATTTATTTATTCTGACACTATTACCACCGAGGAAGAGGAACTTGAGTTTATTCAAGAGTCCTGCGACCGGGGTGCCGATGGATTTCTCTCTTTTCTGTCAATGAATCTTCCTGAGGAAGTGAAGTTGTGCGAGAAGAATAAAGCTTATTACATACTTGCATCAGGCACAGTGGCAGATGACGCATTCAAAGCAGTGGAAAATAATCCCTACTTTATCGGTGCCGTCGGGCCCGGAAAGGAAATGGAGTATCAGACAGGTGCCGATATGGCACAGTTCTTTGTGGATCATGAAGAAGGAGACCGGTACTTCATCCTGAGCGGCGGTGCCGCACTGGGAAACGAAATGCATCTGCAGCGGACTGTAGGTATACTTGATACTTTACAGAAAGCATACGGGGTCACTTTTGACCAGACTTCTGAAGAGATTGCCAAATCCGGAGAACATATTCATGTGAGTAAAGGAAACCTGGCAGTCTGTATTACTCCCGGATACATCAGCAGGGAAGAATTTTTTACCACTGCAAAGGAAGAGTATCAGAAAGATCAGTACGAAGTTGTACTTTCCGTGCTTCCGATTGCCGATATGGCAGATGTGGTTAAGGATTCTCATCTGGGCGTGATCGACTGTTACAGTCAGACAAATCGCCAGCTCTTTAACAGGGGGCAGCTCTGCTATGTGGCAGGAAAGTACGGAGCCATTGTCGGCCCTTCCTTCGCCGCTATGTATAATGCTGTTACAGGTTATGCAGACGACTTCCGGGAGAATGGAAAGGCCTTTAAGCTGACACAGGGTTTCTGGTATTCCACAGACAACAAAGACTATGAGGAAAAATACTCCATGGCCACCAGCGTGGTGACCAATGCCTATAATTACGAGGATCTGGGAAAAGTCTGCAAGGTGTTTAATCCGGATGCCAGCCTGAAAGATCTGGAAGACCTGATCAGCGCCTATACCTTTGAAGATGCTAATGCCAGAAGAAATAAATGACAGAATAAGTAGTACAAGAAAGGTATAACATGAAAAAAGAGATTACTTTTGGAGGGATTTCAGCTGCGGCCGGAAGTAAATGTACAGGCTGGACACTTGTTCCGGATACAGACGCTAAACTTCCGGTTACTGTAATCAATGGAGAAAGGGAAGGAAAAACCGTTCTGATCACCTCCGCCATTCACGGGTGTGAGTATCCATCCATCGAAGCAGTATTTGAACTGGCTGAGACACTGGATCCAAAGATGATAAGCGGTCAGATCGTAATCATCAATCCGGTAAATGTGGAAGCCTTTATTGAACGCCGGCCTTACATAGTTCCGGCAGACGGAAAGAACTTAAACCGGCTTTTTCCGCCTGACAGGGAAGGAACGACAGGAGATAAGATCGCCTGGGTGCTGGCTGAAGAGTTCATCAAAAAGGCAGATTTTCACATTGATACCCACGGGGGTGATATTCCTGAATCCCAGCCGTCTTATGTGTATTACCCCGGAATCAGCGACCACAAAGAAGCGCTGGAAATATCCGAGGAAGCGGCACAGTATATCCTGCATGCAAAATATATGCTGAAATCAAGGGCTGTGAATCACGCTTATACTTATTCGGCCC
>CACZQE010000157.1 GCA_902783205.1 uncultured Lachnospiraceae bacterium
CTTTCGAGAAGCACGGTACTGTTTCTCCGATCCGTCGCGGTAATACACCATGGAACGGAATCATGAAAGATGCCCCGGAAGGCTACGTTTTTGCGCGTACTATCACCGACGACACCCAACCTGGCGGCCCGGTGCAGCGGACGATCGAATATGTCGCGCCTTTTGATAAATGCGACCGCGAACAGGACTATGAGACCGCCTGGAAGTTCTTTGAGGAGAAATACGGAGGTACAAAATGAGCAGAGGATCCAATTTCCTTGATTTTGACGTCACTTTAGTCATGAGTGACGGCGACAGTGTGGAAATCTGTGCCAGAGTCGGGATAACGAAAACCGAACGCATACTCCTCAAGCAGTGCTATCGGGATGACGAAGACATTCGTCAGTGTGCCGGCTTAGAGGACTTATGCCTCCGTGTCGAAGAAGCCGCAAAGCACGACAATGAATTCGATATGGCAGGGCTTAATCTCGGAGATGGGACAGAGTACGACTACGTATCTTCCCGTATTGAAATTCCCCATGAGATCGCTGATGAGGTCGAAGAGGAAGACGGTATCGAGGAAGAAACAGAAGAATCATTGAACTGGGAAGACTATAGTGAGTATCCCTTCGCCATGGAAACAGTCAATGGCTGCATCATCAGCATGACGGCAGAGATGCAGGAGAGACTGAGAGCCGGGCTTCTCAACAGAATGAAGGTCACGGAAGCCGAACTGTGTGCTTATCTTTCTTCGGAAGATGACGGAAAACCGAGGGACAACCGTATCAGCCTCATTATCGGTGAAGAATATGTCGAGCTGACAGAACTGCTCGGTTTCGATGCGGATGAGGGGAAGTTTGATCCCGAGGGTATCGGCTTTCTTGAATCCGAATACGGATGGGAAGCTAAGGATCTTCTTCAAATCGCCGGGTTCAGTTTGTATGAAGATATAAGATACGGCGCTCACGGCCACGATACAAACGGCGTATACTACATTTCAGAGCTTTAAGCGTTACATACAAGGAAGCATAACCCCAAATGAAGCTGATTAAGAAGCAGAGCACGATAGGTGATGTGAGATGCCAAAGAATGATAAGAAAAAAGTAACCCGAACTATGAAGGTTACGATGTCTGAAGAAGAGTTTCGGAAATTTGATCAGGGAATAACTCATTCGTCCGGTGGCATTAGAACGGAAGATGGGAAGCTAAGCGTGCTTCCTGATATTGCACCTCTAGATTCGGAAGAAGAACCTCTAAATGAAGAGACTTGGGATGAATGGGAACTTGAATTACGAAGAGATGAATACTTAGAACAAGAAGAACGCTTAAGACGAAAGAACGAAAGGCTAGAAACCCTTTCAAATATAGCTGAATCATTTGAAATACTAGCCGAATTCTTAGCGGAAAACCCTGAAGTTGTAGAAGGTTTGATTAATCTCGGTTACAAAGTACATGATTTTGCTGTCTCAAGTTTTTCAAAACTGTCGTTCCGAATGAAAAGGCTAACAGCAAGAATAATGCATAAACCTGTCCCGGATCGTTCAACTGAAGCGGCTTGCGAAGTCGAAATCATTGATGAACAACAAGAAAGAATCCCCATTTCCGAAGAGCAAGCGGATTTGCTACTAACAAATATGCGGGATACTGCCAAAAAGCTGGCAACGATGATGTATCTGTGGTCGATGATATCCATCAAGGATAGTAAGAGCGATGCTGAATATATCATAGAGCAGGGCTTTGTCAAAGAACTGTTAAGTGATGATATGCACCAAACTATTGAAACCTTGGTTGCAAATAGACATCTGCTTGACGAGAACACTGCTCAAACACTATCAGATTTTCTTGATGGATATTTAACATATGAAGATAGAAGAATCCCTATCCCGGTTTTAGCGGAGAGGAACAGACACTTAATACAGGAAAAAGAAAACTAGATTTCCACGTAGAAAAGAGGAGTAAACCATGCCGATCAATATTGCCCCTGCTTCTAATGACACTGAACTGGCTCAGCTTATGGCGGATGTCGGAAGCGGGAAAATACAGCTTCCCGACTTTCAGAGAGGGTGGACATGGGATGATGACCGTATTCGCGGTATTTTAGCAAGTCTTACACAAGGCTATCCCATGGGCGCGATTATGAATCTTCAATATGGGAGCGAAAGCGTCCGCTTTAAGTACAGGCCTATTGAAGGTGTAAGCGCACCGGATGTCACTCCGGAGTTCCTTATTCTCGATGGACAGCAGCGCCTAACTTCCATGTGGCGTGCTACCTGTTCGAAGGATCCGGTGGAAACGATTACCGAGAAGAAAAGACAGATAGCCAGATTCTATTACCTGGACATTAAGGCTTGTCTGGATGATGACGCAGATCGGCTGGATGCGATCCTATCAGTGCCTGCCGACCGCAAAGTCAAAACCAATTTTGACCGGGATATAGTGCTTGATTTGTCCACACGGGAACTGGAATATGAACGCGAAATGTTCCCGATCAATATTATCTTTGACAGCAGCGCCCGCGAAGATTGGGCGGATGGTTATAAGGAATTTCACCAGTACGCTCCCGAGTATATGGAGCGGTATAAACGTTTCCGAAAAGAGATCATAGAGGTCATGACCGGATATAAACTGCCGGTGATCCGACTGGATAAGTCCACGCCCCGCGAAGCTGTCTGCAAGGTTTTTGAGAATGTGAATACGGGCGGTGTGGCGCTGACCGTATTTGAGCTTGTCACGGCTACTTTTGCCACCTACGAATTCGACCTCCGGGAAGATTGGGAACAATGCAGAGATATTATATGGGGAAGGTATGATCCGCTCAACACCGATGTAATGTATGGAGTGGACGAATCTGCTTTCCTGCAGACAGTCACACTGTACAGCAGTTTTATTAGAAAAGACAGGAATCCGGATTCGGCGCCGGCAGTTTCGTGTAAAAGGAAAGATATCCTTGATCTTCCTTTTGAGCAGTATAAAGCAAACAAACAGGCTGTGCTGGAAGGGTTCAGACTTGCTAGAAAGTTTCTTTTCAGCCAGTATGTCTTTCGTCAAAGAGATCTCCCTTATGCGACACAGTTAATACCGCTTGCGGCCATTTGCGCGGTCATCGGGCAAAGTGTTTTTGACAAGCCCAAGACGCAAAATATTTTGACACAGTGGTTTTGGTGCGGGATCATGGGCGAGATGTATGGCGGAGCCAATGAGACGCGCTATTCCCTGGATATCGATGATGTCGTAAAAGCAATCCGGGGTCAGGATGTTGCTGTTCGTACGATCAACGCTGCATTCTTCTCGGCGACACGGCTCCTGTCACTTCAAACCCGAAACAGTGCTGCGTATAAAGGGATCATGGCCCTCATTTATCGTGAGCAGAGCCGTGATTTCATGAAAGGCATCACGATGGATGTGGTGAAGAGCATGGATGAAACCCCTGATATCCATCACATTTTCCCCGAAGCATACTGCTTCAATCGATACAAAAAGGAAAAGTGGAACTCCATCGTAAACAAGACACCGATTCTATCTGCGTCCAATCGTTCCATCGGTGGCAATGCTCCGAGCATCTACCTGAAAAAGATCATGGAAGATGCCAATATCACCGAAGAGCAATTGAGACAACGCATAGAATCCCATCTAATAGACTATGACGCACTGGCCTCCGATGATTTTGACACATATTTCATTGATCGTGCAAAGAAGCTGCTGTCAATCATCGAAAAAGCCATGGGAAAAGTGGTCGCTGACAGAGGCTCCGAACAAACGATCAACGCATTTGGAGCAAGCTTGATATGACACATTGATCAAGAGATTCAGCTTAAAACAGGAGGACGTTTATGCTGAATGATACGCTGACGATTGAAGAACTTCTTAACGCCAAAGAGGGCGAACACTATCAATTCAAGGAAGCTAAACGGAACTTCGATTCCGGCGAGGCTGCCAAGTGCTGCTGTGCCTTGGCCAACTGCGGCGGAGGAAAACTGGTATTCGGTATCACAGACAAGCGCCCTCGGATAGTAGTCGGGAGCGAGGCATTCGATCAGCCGGAACCGACGCGCAGGGGGCTGATCGACAAGCTGAAAGTGATGGTGGATTTTCAGCTATTATACTCTGAAGATGGCAAACGGATTCTGGTGTTTGTTGTGGCCGGCAGACCTTTGGGGCTTCCTGTACAGGCGGACGGCATAGCATGGTGGTATGAGGGAGACAGTCTGATCCCAATGCCGGAGGGTATACGCCGAAAGATTTATGATGAGACCGGCTTTGATTTCTCCGGTACGGTTTGCCCCGGTGCCAGTATTGCTGACCTGGATGATAAGGCAATTGAAGCATTCCGAGCAACATGGATCGAAAAGAGCGGCAACAGACGGCTGGCCAATCTGCCCGCCGACCAAATGTTGCATGATTGCGAAGCAATCACCGATGAAGGCATTACTTATGCCGCACTGATTCTTTTCGGAAAAAAGGAAGCGCTTGGGAAATACCTTCCGCAGTCGGAAATCATATTTGAGTATCGTTCCTCCAACGCCTCGGGCCCGGCAAGTCAGAGGGAAGAATTCCGTACGGGATTCTTTGCCTGCCACGATCGCTTGTGGGAACTGATCAACCTGCGGAATGATATACAGCACTATCAAGAAGGCTTTTTTATTTTTGATATCCCGACTTTCAATGAAAGTGCTGTCAGAGAAGCAATACTGAACGCTGTCAGCCACAGAAACTATCAGCTGGCAGGAAGCGTGTTCATCAGGCAGTATCCGGACAAACTTGTTGTCGAAAGTCCGGGCGGCTTCCCGAACGGGATCTCACTTGATAATATTCTGGATCGCCAGGTGCCACGAAATCGGCGAATCGCAGAGATTTTGGCTCTCTGCGGTCTGGTGGAAAGATCGGGGCAGGGGATGAATATTATATATGAGACGAGTATAAAAGAGGCAAAACAGCTGCCTGACTTTACCGGAACGGACGACAGCTTTGTCAGCCTTACTCTGAACGGACTTGTGCTGGATAAAAAAATGCTCTCGCTGATCAACCGAATCGGGAACGAACGATTGGACAGTTTGACCACTGCGGATTTCCTTGTTATCAATGCGCTTTATTACGAGCAACAGCCGGATGAGAGCCTTCGTCCCCGCCTGAAACACCTTGCTGAAATGGGGATAGTCGAACATATCGGACGAAGCAAATATGTGCTTGCTCGCAGTTTGTACAGCGCGGCCGGAAAAACCGGAGTCCATACAAGGATCGTCGGACTGGATCGCGAAACAAACAAGGCGCTGCTGGAAAAACACATTCGTGAAAAGGGTGAAGAGGGAACTCCGTTCCGTGAACTGCAACAAGTGTTACCCAGTCATAGCCGCAATCAGATTCAGACTTTACTGCGCGAGCTGCGAAATGATAATCGCGTATATTGCATCGGGAAGACAAGTGCCGCTCGATGGTTTTATGGCTCCAGTCCGTATACGGAAGAGAGTGTTTAGAACTAACTTGCTTTCAACTTGCTTCTAACTTGCAACATTGAAGCAAGTTAGAAGCAAGTTGAAGGTGCAAATCATTCGTAAAGCCATTTTCATTTTACGAGAATTGTAGAGGATCCCGATAATAGAAGAGAACATTTTTAGCACGATAAGCCCCATAA
>CACZQE010000158.1 GCA_902783205.1 uncultured Lachnospiraceae bacterium
GCTTGCGGTTCGCTACACTTGGCGGTAAATACCCGTGGCGGGACTTTCACCCGCTAGAACTGTGCCATGCCCGGCACACCATGAAAACACGACCCGGCCGAAATGGTCGGGTCGTGTTTTTTTGAAATCACAGATTAAAGTAATCGCATCCGAGGAACTCTTCCCGGTACTTCATGCATTCTCCATCGGTTCTGTTTTTCCTTCATCCGGCATCGTCACTCCTGAAGGGTTTTTCCGCATAAAGGCAAACAGCTCCCAGAGGTCATCCCTTTCGGGAAGAAGGTTTTTCTTTAGCTGTTCTTCTGTTGGAAGGTCTCCCGCCTTCACGTCCACCGTATAGAAGCAGCGGTCCATGTACACCGCTGCCCATTCTGATGAACAGCGAATGGCCGAGATGTTCTCCAGCCTGGCGGTTATCCCGGCAATCCGGGGGATCATCCTCTCAGGATAAACGCCCTCATCCTTGACCCCCACAGCAAAACGCTGATCAAATTGATTGTTTTCCGTTTGAATTTCGTGATAACCTTCTTCCCTGAAGAAAGCTTCCAACACACCCGATGCCAGCAGATCCCTTTTAATCGCGACCCAGTCCGGATGTTCAGCCAATGGCTGATCAAAGGAAACAGTAATCAGGGCACCGCTCAAAAAAGCAAAATCAGTCCGTTTCGGACTCCTGGCATAATGGGAAGTCGATTCCCATCCCCGTATGACCATCCCTTCTTTTTCGCCTTCAAACCCCTGACGGAGCAGCAGTGGATGATTGTTCAGATGAACCGGGAAAATCGCCATTTCTTTCAGTTCTTTCCCCGTTAATCCTTCCTGACCCAGATAAGCAGGGTTTTTCAGTCCCGAAATCAGTCCATTCAGGATACTCGCTTTAGCCACCTCGTCACTGTATCCGCGATATTGCTTTCGGAGCCAGAAAAAGTAGAAAAGCAAAGCAGCCCCTGTAATAACAGCACCAGGTATTTGATGCCGAAAAATGGTCAGCCCCACTCCGAGAATCAGTACTGCAAAATAGATCAGACCGATTGTCTTCAGCTTTTTCTGTATCTCTCTCAGATGCTCAATCGTTTCCTTCATTCGTCTTCTCCCATTCCGCTTATTTGGCAGCTCCCGTCTGATTGTGCCGCAAGCAGGCCGGCGGCGTTGATGTCACCACATCGCGGTGATTCGCGACACATTCAAAGCAGTTTCCATGCCGGGGACAGCTCCGCGTACAGGGACAATTCTGCTCAATCAAAGGATTCACCGGAATATCAGAATCCCTGGGCACTGGGTTTGCGATCATTTTTTCTTCCTCTTCCGATAATGTCTTTCAGGGCGTCATTTTGTTGATCTCATCGATAATCGTTTCCTGAGCCTTCCACCAGTCGTCCAGCATTCGCACGGTGAACCCATGGCGGCTTTCAGGAAAGCTGACCCTCTTCACCTGAGTGCCCACAGATTCCAGCATGCTTCCAAACTTGCGGTTTGTTTCCACAAACGGGCATTTTCCCGCCTCAATGATCAGCGTTGGGGGGAATCCTTTCAACTGTTCCGGCTCAGCAAAGACCGGTGAAACCATGGGATCCTTCAGCAGTTCCTCGTCCCCGTCCGCATACAGCAACGAGAAAGCGCGGCTCCTGATATTCTCTTCTCCGTTCAGCACAAAGTAATTATCATTTGCGGCGTAGTCAAGGACCACTCCCTGAAGGGAGAAATCTCCTGTCCGCAAATTCTTCATTGCGGTAACTGCCGCCAGATTTCCTCCTGCGCTATGTCCGCCAATCGTCACTTTTTTCGGATCAGCTCCCCAGCTTTCAGACTGCTCAATGGCCCAGGACGTGACCGCATAAGCCTGGTTCACTGCAGCAGGAAACGGGTTATTGTCAGAGCAGGCATAGTCAACGTCCACAACGATGCCATGAATGCCAAGGGCGATATGCGCGCAGTAAAGATCGTCGTCCCCATCCTGAGGGAAAATAAAGCCACCCCCATGGAAATTGATATGCAATGGACATCTGGCGCTTCTGTCGGGATCCTTCGTAACAATGACCCGGACAGGCGGCATCCCGTCGAAGGAAAGAACCATCTCTTCCCTTTCCGTCATCCCCAGCATCTTCTGGTACACTTCCGGAATCTCCCGGACCTTTTTCATGGTTTCACGATGCCCGCCTGTCCGGCCAAGCACTGCGAACAACTCCTGCTTTTGTACTTCTGTCAGTGCCATCGTAAACTCCTTATTCCGCTTTATCGGTCAGTTCATAGAATCGAATCCACAAGCCGCTCTCATCCCTTAACCCTTCACCCACAAAATGATTCCGAAGAAAAATCGGCGCCAACTTTGGAGAATCCGTGATAAAGGTGGGCACAGTCCGGAAAGGTTTGGGCTGAGCCCCCTCCGTAAACCAGGCGTTGTTCTCCACATAGATGTGGCAATCCCCTCCATCCTCGTCCTTCCCTGTCAGCATGTATCGGGCGGACATATGCCGAACCTCATTCTGATTGGTTACCTGGGTATCAACCCCGCAGGGTTCGATAATCCCATGAAACAACGGGCAATTCACAGTTCCCTTAAAAGGAATCATCTTCACATGCCCGATCTCACTCTCGAACTCCACAATACCTGGTCTGTCCACATCAACCAGGATTTCCAGCACCGGCTCTTTCTGATGATCTTTTTTCATGTTTTCAGCTCCATTCTCCCCGCCGCATACACCAGGCCACTTCTGTTATGCCCTCGGCTGACTGTTTGATAATCTGTGTCCCCCTGTGATCACAAACATAGTTTTTCTCTATACACGCTCAGACATATTTTTTCAGGAAGGCAAGAATCTTCTCCTTGCATTCCATCTGAAACAGTTCTCTCGTCCCATGTCCGCCGTTTTTCACAATATACAGCTCACTTTGTTTTTCCAGGCCTGCCTTCACCAGCCGGTCATAGAAATCCTCGCTCATGCTGACTGGCACCAGGGGATCCTGATCCCCATGAAGGATAATGAGAGGAGAAGTCTTTTCGCTAATATGGAAAATCGGACTTGCCGCATCGCTTCGATCCACCATGGTAGCAGGGTCTCCGCCCAGCAGCGCGCCGCC
>CACZQE010000159.1 GCA_902783205.1 uncultured Lachnospiraceae bacterium
AATGGTTCCTTTCCTGTGAACCTGCATAGCAGAGCCAGGATTCTGACTCCTGTATGGGCAAGTTTTTCTGAGAGAACATAGGACCTGTGGGAAAGGCCCGCCGCTTTATTCATTTCCCTGCACAAAGTCTCTGACCATACCGGTAACTGAACCAAATGCGTAATCATAGGGGCCGCAGATGCCGGAGGGGTGAATGATGGAAGCATCAAGCTCAGGATGCTCTTTCAGTGCGTCCAGCACCAGCTGTGTAGCTTCTGCCTTTGTTACGGAGTAGTAGCCGATCAATCCGTCTCTTTTCCTGAAATCATTTACTTCTTTTATTTTCTGTCCTGCCGGGAGTTCCGGTATGGCTCCGGTTGAACTGATATAAACCAGTTTTTTGACCCTGTGTTTCAGGCACTGGTCGATTATGTTCGTCGTTCCCTCAACATTAACGGCATGAACTTTGGGATTTTCTTCAACTTTCACCCAGACAATGCTTGAGCAGTGTTGACTTTATTTGTCAACACTATTTTGTTGAATTTTTCGTCTCCGGTTCTCACAATAAAAATAGCCGGCCCCGGAAGAAGGGGCCGGCACGGCGCATCGCTTTTCATATAAGCTGGATTTTCTTAACAGAGTCATCTCCTATACAATGTGAGATGTACTCTTCTTTCAGAATCATTGCCCTCTCGAGATCAAAGAGAAGCACAGAGAGTTCACCGTTATAGGATAAGCGGTCTTTACATCCGCAAAGATCATCGTATGCTCCGGGATGGTTGGTCACTACAGAAACAATCCGGTCTCTTTGCGGCTTCAGGAAAACCAGTTCTTCAACCACTCTCCTCAATGTGTTTATTGCCAGCGGGTCAGAAACGGCTTCCTCATCTGAAATGAATGCATACCGGATCAGGTATTCTGAAACCGCATGGTTCATCAGTCTCACACATGTATCAAAATGTATCCCGTCTATTTCTGAGTTGCCGGTTTGAACAAGCTGAAAAGTCAGTCCTTTTCTCCCCAGACTCCCTAAAATAATACCATTCGCAATGGCTGCAAATCGCTGTGCTTCGTTCTGTACACGCTGGATTCTTCTGATTTCTTCAGGCTTCATTGCTAAAGAAGCTGACTCTGAACTTCCGTATCCTCCTGCTATGCCTCTGGTCTTAAGTTCTTTTACCATGGCGGATGAGGGGATGTCCGCCAGTCTTGTGGTCATACCTACAGACATTCCGGCGGTCATGCCTCTCTGATAATCCTCAGATGTCCCTGCGGCTGCTATCATCTGTTCAAAGGTCACGCCTCCTCTCGGGGATGCCTGAGGATTTGTCAATGCCTCATAAATTCTTGGCTTTTTGGGTATATAAGTCCCGTTTATCATCCTGGAGAGAATTGCTGCGTCTATCCCCGTATCCCGGGCATATTCTCTTAAGGATCTGTCTTCTCCTTTTGCCAGTCTTACCAGTTCTCCTACGCTGATACTGCTCATCTTAACCCTCCGCGAAATCATGTTTGAATATTTATATCATAGTTGAATAAAACTTACAACATGTAATTAAATTATACTTAGGGTGCAATTGACATAAAAATTGAATCATGCTAATATTTATGCAATCAAATAATCTTTAAACCGTTGACGCGGAGATAACGGCAATGATGCCTTTACAGAGAGCCTGTGATGCTGAGATTCAGGTGAGAAACAAGTTGTCAAATGGACCGCCGAGGGCGCAGTCAAAGGTGCATTCTGTGCTGAGTATTCTGCGACGTTGCAGGCAGACGTCATTTGCCGGGGATATGATAGTATCCTGCTAAGTGCGCGAAGCTGCTCGCGAATCAAGGTGGCACCGCGGATCGATCATGATTCGTCCTTGACAGAAATATATCTTCTGTCAGGGACTTTTTTATTTATTAAGACTCTTCCGGCAGAAGACAAACCGTCGAAAAAGTCTTTTTTTTAAGACATTTTTATGATTCCAGACCCGGAGGTACATTTTAATGAAAATTTTCCCATCTTTAGAGAAAGTCAGAGAAATCGCTTCGACCGCAAAATATGATGTGGTCCCCTTAAGCTGTCAAATCCTTTCTGACTTTACTACCCCCATCGAGACAATAAAAATACTGAAAAACATATCCGAACACTGCTACTTGCTCGAATCCGCGCAGGCAGATGAAACATGGGGACGATATACCTTTCTCGGATTTAATCCGAAAATGGAAATTACCTGCATTGAAGGTACCATGAATGTCGTTTTGGAAGACGGCAGCAGGAAATGTGTAACAGGCAGCCCGTCGGACTATCTTCGCCGGATTCTCTCCCGGTATAAAAGTCCGCGTTTTGACGAATTACCCTCCTTCACGGGAGGTTTAGTGGGCTACTTTTCCTTCGATTATCTCGGATACAGTGAGCCGAGCGTGAGAACCACGGCGGAAGACAGCGAAAATTTTCGGGATGTGGATCTGATGCTTTTTGATAAAGTGATCGCCTTCGACAATATAGGACAGAAAATCATTTTAATTGTAAACATGGCTCTGGACGATCCTGATGTCAACTATGAAAAAGCGGCACTGGAGCTCAGGAAGCTGATCAATCTGCTTCGCAGGGGTGAAAAGAAAAACGAACCCGGCGGAAAGCTCCTTGGAGAAGTCACTCCTCTTTTCAGCAAGGAAAAGTTTTGCGGTATGGTGGAAGAAGCGAAGAATTATATCCGGGAAGGAGACATTTTTCAAATCGTTCTTTCCAACCGCCTGAGCGCCCCCTTTGAAGGAAGCCTGCTCAATACCTACCGGGTTCTGCGCACCATCAACCCGTCACCGTACATGTTCTATTTCTCGGGTACGGACGTAGAGGTTGCAGGCGCCTCTCCGGAAACATTGGTGAAGCTTGAAAACGGGGTGCTGCATACATTTCCTCTTGCCGGAACAAGACCGAGGGGCAAGACGGAAAAGGAGGACCTCCTCCTTGAAGCCGAACTGCTCGCTGATGAGAAGGAGCTTGCCGAACACAATATGCTGGTTGATCTGGGGAGAAACGACCTTGGGAAAATCAGCGAATTCGGCAGCGTACAGGTTGAAAAGCTTCATTCCGTTGAACGGTTTTCCCATGTGATGCATATAGGTTCGACAGTACGCGGGGAGATTCGCGAAGATAAGGATGCCCTGGATGCAATCGAGGCGGTTCTTCCCGCCGGGACACTTTCCGGTGCTCCGAAAATCAGGGCCTGTCAGCTTATCGGACAGCTGGAGAACAACAAGCGCGGCATCTACGGCGGCGCCATCGGCTATATTGATTTCACCGGAAACATGGATACATGTATTGCCATCCGCATTGCCTATAAGAAAAACGGCAAAGTCTTTGTAAGAAGCGGAGCCGGTATCGTGGCTGACTCTGTCCCCGAAAAGGAATATACAGAGTGTCTGAACAAGGCAAGAGCTTCCCTCAAGGCACTGGAACTTGCACAGGAGGACGAATTATGATTTTACTTATCGATAATTATGACAGCTTTTCCTACAACCTCTATCAGCTGATTGGCGACATCGAGCCGGATATCAAAGTGATCCGCAATGATGACATGACGGTTGAAGAGATAATCGATCTAAAGCCCGATCATATTATTCTTTCGCCGGGTCCCGGCAGACCGGAAAATGCAGGAATTATCATGGACCTGGCCAAAACCATACACGATATCCCCATTCTCGGTGTCTGCCTCGGTCATCAGGCTATTTGCGCGGCTTTCGGAGCGACCGTAACCTACGCCAGAGAGTTGATGCACGGCAAACAGTCTGACGTGAAGTTCAGCCCGGACTGTCCCCTGTTTAAAAACTGTCCCCCCTGTGCTCCCGCCGCACGATACCACTCCCTTTCGGTTGACGCGGACTCTATTCCCGGAGAATTAAAGATAACGGCGGTCACAGAGGACGGGGAAATAATGGCAGTGCAGCACCGTAAATACCCTGTCTACGGTGTGCAGTTTCATCCCGAATCCATTATGACGCCGGACGGAAAACAAATGCTTATGAATTTCATAAAGGATATATAATCCCGGGAATATCCTTGATTTTTCTCCACTGAAAAGTTATAATAACAAAGCAGTTAGATATCACTATCTATGGTTTGTTATTTAGAACAATCTGCATTGCTTTATAAACTTTTCTCTTTTTGATAACCCGGAAAAACGCAAGGAGGACACAAGGATGAAATTAACAGGAAAAATTGCACTTTTTGTCGGAGGCACACTGTTGGGATCTGCAGGCTTCAAACTGCTCGGCAGCAAAGACGCCCGCAAAGTCTATACCCATGTGACTGCTGCAGCTCTTCGCTGCAAGGATCAGGTCATGCGTGATGTTGAAACCGTCCAGGAGAATTGCTCAGACCTTCTGGCTGATGCAGTGGCAATCAATGTAACAAGAGCTGCGGAAGAAGAAGCATCTTTCATCGAAGACGGCGCATCGGTATGAAATTTCAGATTCTTCACGAAAGTTCGGGACGAGTGCGCCTGAAGGCAGTGCAATACTCTATGAGCATGGAACAGGCTGATCTTCTGGAAGCCTGGATCCTGGCTCTCCCCGGCGTTGACCAGGTAACAGTGCATGAGCGGCTGGGCAGCATAATCATCCTTTTCCACGGGGACAGGAGTTCTCTTTATGAACGGCTCTCACATTTTTCTTATGAGGAAGCCGGGGAAGAGGCTCACGTTCTGAGCGCCAACAGCCGCTGCATTAATCGTGAGTACAAGGAAAAAATGGTATTTCAGGTGCTGCGTCACTATGTCGGGAGGATCTTCCTTCCCGTATATGTACGGCAGATACTCAACACATTTATTTCCGTTCCCC
>CACZQE010000160.1 GCA_902783205.1 uncultured Lachnospiraceae bacterium
CTCCACCAGAACATTGGAGCTGCGGCCTTCCCGGATCCGATAGGTACCGAAGCAGAAGGGCAGGGAAGCCGCCATAACGGCGCTTCCCGGGCGCCTGGCGCCGCGGGCAAAGCAGGCAATCTTCCCCCTCTCCCGTGTCAGCAGAACGACCCTGCGGTCATATTCACCCACCGGCGTACTCCCCAGGACCAGTGCCGTGAGGCCTAAAAGATCATCATTCATAGTATTAAAGATCAGAGCTTTCTCTCATCATAACCAAAGGACCGCATCTGTGTGTCGTCATCCTTCCAGTCGCGGCGGACCTTGACCCAGAGTTTGAGGTTGACCTGGCACTGCAGCATATTTTCGATATCCTTGCGGGCATCCGTGCCGATCCGGCGGAGCATCTCTCCACCCTTTCCGATCACGATGCGCTTGTGGCCTTCCCGCTCGGATATGATCGAGGCATCAATGTCGCAGATCTCTCCCTTGCCTTTGCGGGACCGCATCTTCATGGATTCAATGGTGACAGCAATACCGTGAGGAACCTCCTCCTGCAGCAGACGAAGCGCTTTTTCGCGGACGATCTCCCCTGCGATCTCGCGTTCCGTCTGTGTCGTGACCATGTCTTCGTCATAAAAAGGTTGTCCGGCAGGGAGCAGGTCAAAAATGTCTTCCATCAGCTGCCCGACGCCGTCGCCTGTACGTGCACTCACCGGAATGATCTCATGGAAAACACCCTCGTGCGAAAACAGATCGATCACAGGAAGAAGCTCTGCCTTTTTCACCTTATCGATCTTATTGATGACCACGATCACAGGCGTTTTGACTTCCTTGAGCAGTTCGATGATCGCCTTATCGTCGTCAGAGAGCTTCTGACGTGGCTCCACCAGCCACAGGATCACATCTACTTCCTTCAATGTTCCCTTGGCCGCTTTGACCATGTAGGCGCCGAGCTTTGTGCGGCTCTCATGGATACCGGGAGTATCCAGAAACACGATCTGTCCCTCATCGCCGGTATAGATCGTGCGGATCTTGGTCCTTGTCGTCTGCGGTTTATAGGATGTAATCGCGATCTTCTGCCCGATCATGCGGTTCATCAGAGTGGATTTTCCGACATTGGGGCGGCCTATGATGGTGGCAAAGCCGGCCTTTTTGACCGCAGGTACAGAACTCTCTTCTGCAGGAGCAGTATCTGTATTTGATACAGTCCCCGCCGAGTCATTATTCATAGTTTCCTTGATTTCAGATGTTTCATTCACTTCAAAGGAAGTCTTATCTGTCATTTTTACCCTTTCTTAAAGCATTTCAGTCTATCACACGAGCTTGTTGATCTCATCAAAGAGCTCCGCGTTTTCCCTGAGCCTGGCATCGCTGCCGACGACACAGAGACAATTACAGTCCATAACAGCATCAAGATAATCGGCAAGGGCGCGGATGTCCGCGGGCACTGCGTCCAGAACCTGGTCTCGTTCCTTCTGCAGCATTTCATCGGTGAGACCGGTGAGGTAGGAACTGAGGGAATATCGTCCGTAGACAAAAGGCGTCATAGGCTGGTCGAGGCCGCTGACAGCGCCGATGATATATTTGGTCATAGTCCGTTCATCGGCGTCGAAGCTTCTTAGGAAATCCGCAGTGTTCCGGAAAGTCTCGATGGTCCTTCGCAGATGGGGATCCCGATAGGAAACAAGGAATGCATTTCCCTCGCGGGTAAAGCTGCTCATACAGCCATAGGCACCGCCTTCAACGCGGACACGGTTCCAGAGGTATTCATAGCCAAGCAGTACGCGCAGTACGCGGAATGCGCCTGTACTGGGGCGTTCGGTAGAGGCATAGCGTCCGGCACAGCAAACAAATTGTACCTGCCCCGCAGTGGTAAGTCCCTCTCTTCTCCTGACAGGGACCGGATTAAAGATTTCAGGCTTTGTCTGCAGAGGAGGATTGAACTGTCCGGCAAGATCTTTGACGGCTGCAAGGATCTCAGGAATGTCTTCTTCACAGGCAGTGCAGTCAAAAGTCAGATTGTCAGTCCGGAAGATCACGGAGGCCATCTCCTGCAGGAGGCTGCACAGGTCGTCCATGTGATCAGACGCCTGGCAGGTCTGGTCAAGGGTCCGGTATGCTTCAAGACCGGAGACCATATCCATGATCACACCGGCCTGAGTGAGATAGGACATAGACCGCTGTGCTGCAGTGGCATGTCCTGCAGAGGCCATCCCGGCGCGCATTCCCGCACGTTCTTCTTCCAGCACTTCCAGGATACGCGCAGGCATGCGGTAATTAGTGGTCATGAGGATCTCACGGATCAGGTCCAGGGCCTCTCTGAGGTTCTTGTGCAGGGTTTTAACGCTGACTTCAAAAGTGAGGCGATAGCCGTGTTCGGGTGCGGACTCCTGGGGACCGTACCAGTTGTAGCCGCTCACGACCCCGCCAATGCCTCCGGTGGAAATATTTATCTCGTGTCCAAGCGCTGCGTAGCTGTAGGATTCGGTATCCAGGACGCTGAAGAGGGTCTTGAAGATACCGAGGCGTCGGATATATTTTTCCGGAAGATCGCGGATATCAAACAGGAAGGTCAGATAGTCGATCCTGTTGGTAAACTGAGGATGGGTCACTGCCGTGATCTTTATATCCTCAGCGCGGGAACCGTTTCCGGCGAGGAGCAGCTCCTGGACATTATTGAGCAGGGGCACTGCCTTTCTTGTCAAGTCCTCACGGCGCAGCATGGGAATCTTCTTCTTATCTTCTTCAGAGTCCTCAGACTGCTGCCAGGCACGAAGCGCTGCAAGTTCGTCGACGATCTTCTGTCTCTGTGCCCGGGTAAGGCCGTCCGCATAAGTCCTCATACGTGCGCGCATTTCTTCATCGAGGCGGTCGGAAAGGCCCTGTTCCGGATCAAGGACCACAACTGCACAATGCGGATTATCCAAAAAACACTCTCTGATGAGTTTTTCAAAAAAGCCTTTGTCCTTCTGTTGGCGGAGAAAGTCAAAGTATTCTCCGACCCCCAGTCCGATAAATGGTTTCGAATCATCATAAAGCCATGAATCAAGGGCGTTGAGTCCATAGACCAGCCCCTTGGAATAAGAACCGTAATCAGCTTCACGATAACGGAATTCATAGAGGTTGATACCGGCCTCAAGTGCACGGGGGGCGATCCCTTCCTCCGCGATTTTTTCAAGCGTCTCCCTGATAGTGCTCACGAATTCGTCTTTTCGGGCCGGATCCGTGTATTTTGACACGATCGAATAAAAAGGCTGGCGGATGCCGGACTCGAACATGGTGTAAACGTCTTCACCCAGCCCCTTGTCCCTCAAAGCCTTTCGGACAGGCGCTCCCTCAGCATCACAGAGGGCATAATTCAGGATCTTGAGGGCAACAATACGTCCTGCATCAAGACTGTCGGGTAAAACGGCCAGGTTCCAGGAAAGATAGGATTTACCCGCAGGGTCTTCTTCGGGAAGGATCGAATAAGTGCAGTGTGCCTCAATGGGTGCATCAAAAGCAGGCTCCGCCGGGATCGAGGAGTCTATTTCGAGCCGGTCAAAATGAGACAGGTAATGTTCATCAATCCAGGTCAGCCGCTCCGCCATGTCCATATCACCGTAGAGATAAATGTAACTATTGGAAGGATGATAATAGCGGCGGTGAAAATCCAGATAGTACTCATAGGTGAGGTCGGGAATATTGACCGGGTCGCCGCCGGATTCATGCCGATAGGGTGTATGCGGATAGAGTACCGCATTGATCTCCCGTCCCAGGATGTCATCCGCCTGGGAAAGGGCCCCTTTCATCTCATTGTAGACCACACCGTTGACCGTGATCTCACTGTCGGCGCTGTCAGCTTCGTAATGCCAGCCCTCCTGGCGGAAAATATTATGTTCCTTATAAATATTGGGATAAAAAACCGCATCCAGGTAGACATGCATGAGGTTTTTGAAATCCTTTTCGTTGCAGCTTGCGACCGGATAAACCGTTTTGTCCGGATAGGTTATGGCATTGAGAAAAGTGTTCAGCGAACCTTTGGCAAGCTCAATAAAAGGAGCCTTGACCGGAAAATCCCTGGAACCGCAGAGAACGGTGTGCTCAATAATGTGGGCAACACCGGTGGAATCTTCCGGCGGAGTGCGGAAGGCAATATAAAACACCTTGTTATTGTCGTTTTTAGGGAGCAGCGCCAGGCGGGCTCCTGTCTTTTTGTGTCTGAGCAGCCAGCTGTCACTGTCGACATCCGGCAGAAACTCATGTGCAATCACCTCATAAGCAGAAAGGGCCTCGATCCCGGCC
>CACZQE010000161.1 GCA_902783205.1 uncultured Lachnospiraceae bacterium
TAAAAGGAGAATCGTACAATGAAAGTATTAGTTATCAACTGCGGCAGCTCTTCTCTGAAATATCAGGTTATTGACTCCCAGACAGAGCATGTTCTGGCAAAGGGTCTCTGTGAAAGAATCGGCATCGACGGCGTGCTTACCTATCAGCCCGCCGGACAGGACAAGATCAAGTATGAAGCAGCAATGCCGGCACACAGACAGGCAGTCGAGCTTGTATTAAAGCAGCTCACAGATCCTTCCAACGGCGTTCTGAAGTCAATTGACGAGATCGATGCAGTTGGTCACCGTATGGTGCACGGCGGCGAGAAGTTTGCCTGCTCCACATTACTTGACGAGGAAGTTCTCAATACAGTAGAGGCTCTTAATGATCTTGCTCCTCTTCATAATCCGCCCACACTGGTCGGTGTTCGTGCCTGCAAGGAGTTCCTGCCCTCTACACCTATGGTAGGCGTATTTGATACTGCATTCCATCAGACCATGCCGCCCAAGGCATACATTTATGCGCTTCCCTACAGATATTATACAGATTACGGTATGCGCCGCTACGGTTTCCACGGCACATCCCACAAGTATGTGGCAAATCGTACAGCAGAGATCATGGGCAAAGATCCCAAGGATCTTAAGATTATCGTATGCCACCTGGGCAACGGCGCTTCCATCTCCGCAGTAGACGGCGGCAAATGTGTGGAAACATCCATGGGTCTTACTCCTCTGGAAGGTCTTGTAATGGGAACCCGTTCCGGCGATATCGATCCTACCTGTATCGAGTATATCGCTCATAAGGAGAATATCACTCTTGAAGAGACCCTCAGAATCATCAACAAGGAATCAGGTGTCCTGGGTATTTCCGGCGTATCCTCCGATTTCCGTGATCTGGAAGAGGCTGCTGATGAAGGCAACGAGCGCGCTGCTCTTGCACTGGATGTCTTCTGCCACCATGTTATCAAGTACATCGGTTCCTATGTGGCAGTTATGAACGGTATTGACGCAATCGCATTTACCGCAGGTATCGGTGAGAACGCTAGCCTGGTACGTGGAAAAGTTATGAACAGCCTCGGTTTCCTTGGCACCAGCCTGGATGAGGCAGCTAATAACGTACACGGCGAAGAGCGCATGATCTCCACAAAGGATTCCAAGGTGAAGTGCTTCGTGGTTCCGACCAATGAAGAGCTTGCCATCTGCCGTGACACTGTTGAGATCGTAACAAAGAAAATCGTTGAAGATACCGTAAAAGAAGTAATCGGAGAATAATTCCCCTCTCCCGCGTCTTTTATGATTCAGCTATGAAAAAAGGAACATCCGGCCGGATGTTCCTTTTTTATTTCATATGATTGATTTCTTAATCTTTGTGGGTCATATGGATCAGGGCTTCCTGCATGATGTCTACGATATGCTCATCATCCAGGGAGTAGAATACATTCCTGCCCTCCCGTCTGGCTTTGATCTGGTGCATGTTGCGCATCACAGCCAGCTGGTGGGACACGGCCGACTTGGTCATATCCAGCAGCACGGCGATATCGCCGGCACACATTTCCCGGTCCATCAGGGCATACAGGATCCGGATCCTGGTCCCGTCTCCAAGCACTTTAAAGAATGCCAGGACCTTTGAGAGTTCCTCCTGGCCGGGCATTCCTTCTCTGGCTTTTTCAATTTCCTCCGGGAAAAGGGCCTCCGTATCTGTTCCTTTTGTAGTCATCTTATCTCCTCCTGTATGTCTGAACTGATCATATCACAAGCCTCTTCCCTGCCTGTCTCCTGCCGCTTACAGCTTGACGGAAGACAGGCAGATTGGTTACAATTAAGCTGTTCATTTGCTTATGAATTGCAGTGAAGGAGGCTCTATGAAGCAGTCATTTCAATTTTATGCCACATGCAGTCAGGACCTGAGTGAGGCGCAGATCCTGAAAGATCTTTTAAAAGCCGGTATGACAGGAATATGCCTGAATCTTACAGAAGATCCGTCCCGGGATCTTGATCTGGCCGAACTGATCTTCCGGTCTTCCCGGTCCATGCGCCTGGTTCCCGAATTCCTGGTCCGGATCACCCGTGTCCCCGGGGAAGAATCCTCTATCGACCGTCTTATTTCCGGACTTGAATCTCTCCTGCCCTTCGGCCCGACCGGTATCCTGCTGTCCGGAGTCGAAGACCAGAAGACTCTCATCCGTTGGAATAAGCTGCTCCTGGCCCGGGGTCTGTCCCAGATCCGTCTGGCAGCCGGTATCAGCAGCCTTAAAGGAATTGACAGTCTGATGCATTTGCTGCCATGGTGCCGCCAGGTTGTCCTGGAGCGGAATCTGCTGGCAGAGAATGCTCCCGCGGCCAGCCTTCCCGTCCTGCAAAAAAAAGCTGCCGCCGTCTGTAATGCCGGCAGGACAGGCCTTACGGTCTGTGATGCTTTTCTTCCGTCCCTTCTGGGAGGTTCTGAAGCGATACCTGCGGAAATAAACGACGCTGCCGCTGCAGTTTTCGACGGGTCGGCAGGAATCATGCTTTCTGAAACTGATGCCGAAGCAGGCTGTCTTATATCTGTCATGGAACTTCTGGACCGGATCGTATATGAAGCCATGCGCTATCGTGATACGGGAACCGGTCTCCCCTTCTCTCTGTAGAGAGGCTTTCCGTTCAGCTTTTATATGAACTGATTTCCTTCCGGGCTGTATTCATAGCCGATCTCGGCCAGTTTGGCGCAAAGCCGCTCCCGGTCCACATCAAGGTCTTCACATAAATGGTCAAGATCCGGGTAAAAGTCTCTTAGTTTTGTATTGACCACGCTGAGCAGGATCACCGGGTCATTAGGAAGCATTTCCATAGGGGTCCTCCCTTTCCTGTGTTTTCGTCTGTAAAGCTTTTATGCGTAAGATTATACCAGTGACTTTTCCCTGTTTGCAATATTGATTTTGGCATGATTCTGTAGTATTCTGTAATTTAGTGATTTTTATCAACTGGAGGATATATGATGAGCAAAAGCAAAGTATGGAAGTTCGGGAGCGATGTCGATACCGACCAGATTATCAGTTCACAATATCTGCTCCTTCCGACGATCGACGAAATGAAGCAGTATACATTTGAGGCGCTGGATCCCTCTTTCGTGGAAAAAGCCGGCCCCGGAGATCTGATCGTGGCAGACGAGAACTTCGGATGCGGGTCTTCAAGAGAGCAGGCGCCTAGTGTCCTCAAAGCGCTGGGCATCAAGGCTGTGATTGCGAAGTCCTTTGCCCGGATCTTTTACCGTAATTCCATCAATATCGGTCTGCCGGTCATTGTCTGCAAAGATCTCTACGACCGGGTGGAAGACGGTTCAGAGGCGGAGCTTGACCTGACAGCCGGAACCGTGACAGCCGGTGGAGAGGTATTTACCTGCACAAAGCTGCCGGAATACATGCAGAACATTCTGAATGCAGGCGGTCTGATCGCTTCGCTGAACAAGGAGGACTGAGTCTATGGGTATGACAATAGGAGAAAAGATCATTGCCAGAGCAGCCGGTGTGGACGAGGTCAGACCCAATGACATTCACACGGTAAAGCTGGACCGTATGATGAGCAATGACGGAACCACCCATCTCACAGTGGATATGTTCCGCACACAACTGAAGAACGCAAGCGTAGCAGATAAGGATAAAGTGGTCTTTATCATGGACCACAATGTGCCGGCGGAGAACGCCAAGACAGCACA
>CACZQE010000162.1 GCA_902783205.1 uncultured Lachnospiraceae bacterium
ATGACCATGTTCAAAGACTGCAAGGTAGTCGTACCGGCAGAAGGCGAAGAGAAGATCGTTGACCACGACGTCGTGATCGATTACCTGGCAGAAATCGGCGGCAAGATCCCGGAAGAGTATGCAGATCCTTACGGACAGGGCCGCTTCACGATCATCACCGAGGAGAACAAAGACCTGCTTGAGGCAGCTGCAGAAGAAGCAGTTACCGAAGTGGTCGAGGAAGCAGAAGAAGCAGCAGAAGAAGTTACTGAGGCTGCAACGGAAGCAGCGGCATAAGCAGCTCCCGCCTGTAAACTTACAAGATTAGAAAAACGGCCCTTCGGCAGAGCAATCTGCCGGAGGGCTGTTTTAAGGTCCGGAAACTCTCGTAGACATTTTTAGAGGAGTATAGTAGAATATTCGTGTTATTCGGGAAGACGAGAGTACTTCCTGCGTGGGGGAAAAGTCCTGTGCTAAGTGCGGCCGGATCCCGCGGCCGGGTGCGGTCCGGGTAAGGATTCAGCCTGAAATATAAGCGGAAACGAGGAGAAAATGGCTGGCCATAGATCTGAAAGATTTGATGCAAGACCACGGCGCGGCAGTGTGATCGCAGCGATCTGCTTCACACTGTTTCTTTTTTCGCTTGCGGTGGTGTTTGTGCTGAATTTCAGGTGGCTGTATTACCTGGATATCGGGTTTTTGAAACTGGAACAAGCTTCCGGGATGAGTGCGGCAGACATCCGAAGAAACTACGACGCTCTGATCGATTATAACCAGTTCTGGCACCGGGCTGCTCTGGTCTTTCCGACTCTGCCCATGTCGCGGGAAGGAGAGATCCACTTCCGGGAGGTAAAACAGATCTTTGATCTGATCCAGATCGTGTGCATCGTAACCGGGATCTTAAGCATTCTGCTGTGGTTTCCGGGACGGCGGAGAAAAGACCGGAGGTGCCTGATCACCGCCGGCATCCTCTCGATCACAATGCCAGCTGCGCTCGGCATTCTGGCTGCGGCAGGCTGGGAGCGCTTTTTTGTCACTTTCCATACCCTCGTCTTTCAAAATGACTACTGGCTTTTTGACCCGGAAACAGATCCGGTGATCACGATCCTGCCGGATACCTTTTTCCTTCAGTGCGCAGTGGGAATCATACTGGTGATCCTGCTGTGCGGGATCCTGCTCCTGGTCAGAGGCATTCACATCAGACAAGACTGCGCAGACCGGAATGGGTATAGATAAAAAACTCTGGCTGGAACGCAGACAAGACCCCAAAAAAAGCGCATCAGTGGAGTATCCGCAGAACATTCAAAAGAGCATCCGCAGCACATTTAAAGAGTATCCGCAAGGGTACCTGTATAGAAACTTTACAGGAGTGAAAAGCATGGACCTTACAAAACTTACGGCATATGAACTTCTTCAGCGCGAGGATATCCCGGATATCCAGTCGACAGGTTATCTGCTGAAGCACAAAAAGAGCGGCGCGAGAGTGATGCTGCTCGAAAATGAAGACGAGAACAAGGTCTTTAATATCGCATTCCGCACGACGCCCAAAAACAGCACAGGCGTTGCCCACATCATGGAGCATACCGTCCTTTGCGGAAGCCGGAAATTTCCATCCAAGGATCCCTTTGTGGAACTGGTCAAAGGCTCCATGAACACTTTCCTCAACGCCATGACCTATCCGGACAAGACCATGTTTCCGGTCGCCAGCTGCAATGACCGGGATTTTGCCAATCTGATGGATGTCTATCTGGATGCGGTCTTTTTCCCGAACATTTACAAGAAGGAGGAGATCTTCCGCCAGGAAGGCTGGCATTACCAGCTGGAAGAAGCGGAGGATGAGATCGTATACAATGGGGTCGTTTATAATGAGATGAAGGGCGCATACTCCTCACCGGATGATGTTCTGGAGCGGGAGATCATGAATTCCCTGTTCCCTTCCAATACTTACCATTATGAGTCCGGAGGAGACCCGGAGTGCATCCCTGATCTGAGCTATGAAGAATATCTGGATTTCCACCGGACCTATTACCATCCTTCCAACAGTTATATTTATCTGTATGGAAACATGGATTTTGAGGAGCGGCTTACCTGGCTGGATGCAGAGTATCTGAGCCGGTTTGACCGGAAAGAAGTGGATTCCTCCATTGCGCTTCAGGAACCCTTTACCGCAATGAAGACGCTCCATAAAACCTACCCGGTCGCCCAGGAAGGCGAGGAGGAGGATCAGACTTACCTTGCATGGAATGTTGTGGTCGGGACAAGCCAGGATACGAAGCTTGCCGGTGCCTTCTCCATTCTGGAATATGTTCTTCTTGGAACGCCCGGGGCGCCCCTCAAACAGGCTCTGCTTGATGCCGGGATCGGAATGGACATCCAGAGCAGCTACGACAGCGGCATCTGCCAGCCGGTCTTCTCGATCATTGCAAGAAATGCCAACGATTCCGATGAGCAGCGCTTTGTGGAACTGATCCGCAGGACCCTGGAGGAACTGGCGGATAAAGGGCTGGATGAAAACGCCATCCGGGCTGCCATCAACATCCAGGAATTCCGTTTCCGCGAAGCCGATTACGGGACCTTCCCCAAGGGTCTGATGTACGGCATAGATGTGTTTGATTCCTGGCTTTATGAGGAAAATAATCCCTTTGCCTATCTTCGGCAGCTGG
>CACZQE010000163.1 GCA_902783205.1 uncultured Lachnospiraceae bacterium
AAATGTTTCATCTCCGCCATAGCGGCAGATAATCTGCCAGGCTCTTTCCGGATCAGAGCTTCTGTAGCAGGCAGGCTCCTGCAGGGTATTGGTAAGATTACACTTTCCGTTTCCCGTCACCAGAAGTTTCCGCCCCGGCTCTTTCTGCTTTTCCAGCAGCAGGATCCGCAGACTGTCCGGATCGGCCGCAGCCCGGGCAGCTGTCAGAGCAGCTGTCATGCCGGAGGCTCCGGCGCCGATCACGATGATATCATATTGTTTTTTATCTGCTGTATCTTTCCTCATTGTCTCAAATAGCCGCATTGGGCAAGAATCTTCTCCTGCCTTTCTTCCATATCACTCGCTTCTGTTTCGGTCATATGGTCATAGCCCATCAGATGCAGCATGCTGTGGGCTGTCAGAAAGGCAAGCTCACGGGTCATGGAATGTCCGTATTCTTCTGCCTGCTCTTTTACCTTATCCATGGAGATGACGATTTCTCCCAGCATAAGTTCTCCCGTATCGGGATGAAAGACATCAGGATCTGTCTCCTCAAGGTTGTCAAAGCAGGCAGGTGCCGGATAGTCAGTACCCGGAAAAGACAGGACATCCGTAGGCCTGTCAATGCACCTCTGTTCCCGGTTGATGGTCTGTATCTCTTCATTGTCAGTCAGCAGGACAAAAATCTGGCACTCATAAGGGCATCCTTCTCTGTCCAGAGCTTCTTCGATCACCCGGTTTATAACCTTTTCATAATCCTCTACCAGTTTTCGGCCGTATCTGTGTTCTATCTCAACAGTCATGCTTTGGTCCTCTTAGCCTGGGCTGCCTTTGCGGTCCGCCGCTTAGCCCGGTCAGTCTTTTTCTTTTCATAGTCATCATAAGCGGTTACAATCTTCTGAACCAGAGGATGGCGGACCACATCCGCGCTGGTAAGACGGCACACGCCGATCTCATCGATCCCTTTCAGGACTGCCAGTGCATCATCCAGTCCGGAACGGCTGGAATCCGGCAGGTCTTTCTGGGTCAGGTCGCCGGTGATGATGGCTTTGGATCCGAATCCGATCCTGGTAAGAAACATTTTCATCTGGGCCGGCGTTGTATTCTGTGCCTCATCCAGGACAATGAAAGAATTGTCCAGAGTCCTTCCTCTCATGTAAGCAAGAGGAGCCACTTCGATCAGGCCTTTTTCCATGTTTTTCATGAAAGTATCCGCCCCCATGATCTCGTAAAGAGCATCATAAAGGGGACGCAGGTAAGGGTCTACCTTGCTCTGCAGGTCACCCGGCAGAAATCCCAGTTTTTCCCCTGCTTCGATGGCAGGCCTGGTCAGGATGATCCGGTTGACTTCATTCTGCTTAAAAGCCGTAATGGCCTTTGCCATAGCCAGATAGGTCTTGCCTGTTCCCGCCGGTCCTACACCGAAGACGATCATCTTATCGGTGATCATGTCCACATACTCTCTCTGACCGACGGTCTTAGGCTTGATGGGCTTTCCCATAATGGTGTGGCAGATCACATCCTGATCAAGGCGGACAATCTCATCTGCCCGGTCGGTCATGGACAGGGACAGAGTGTAGTTGACCTGCTGGTCCGTAATGTCATTTCCCCTCTGGGAAAGCAGCAGAAGCTGGTCGATCACATCTCTTGCCCTTTTTACATTCTCATCCTGGCCGATGATCTTCAGATGGTCATCCCTGAAGATCAGGGTAACATTCAGAGCCTTTTCAATTTTTTTCATATTCGAATCAAACTGTCCGAATACATTTCCGGCATGTTCCACCGGAAATGCGTATTCCTGTTCCGCAATACGCACGGCTTCACCTCACATTTATTCTATATATATGTATTATGTCTTTACAAAGCAAAAGGAAGGTCCATCGAACCTTCCTCCTGTCTTTGCACAACTGAAATTATTTATATTTTCTTTTTCTTGCAGCTTCGGATTTTTTCTTACGTTTCACACTGGGCTTCTCGTAATGTTCCCTTTTACGGATCTCCTGCTGAATTCCAGCTTTAGCACAGCTCCTCTTAAATCTTCTAAGAGCGCTGTCTAAAGATTCGTTTTCTTTAACGATAACACTAGACATTAACTCACCTAACCTCCCTCCAGTTGTTTATTGTGCCAATACAACTGTATGGGTATTTTTGCACTGTATTATATTATAACAATGCTCCATAATTTGTCAACTGCTTTTCTGGATTTCCTTCAATAAGGAAGCTGCGGATTCTTTCTCCTGTCAGGAAAGCTGCTCTTTGGCAAGGGCAACCGCCTTGTCAAGGGCATCAGGGATACCTGCCGGATTCTTTCCGCCGGCCTGAGCCATGTTGGGACGGCCGCCGCCGCCACCGCCTACCAGTTTGGCTGCATCTCTGATAATATTGCCTGCATGGGCGCCTGCATCCACCGCATCCTTTGTAGCCGTAACGATGAGGTTGACCTTTGCACCGGAATCGGAGGCAAGGATTACGACACCTTTACCGATCTTTTCTTTGAGATCATCTCCCAGGGATCTTAAGGCATTCATGTCCACATCTTTTACGGAAACGGGAAGGATCCTGAAATCTCCTGCTTCCACTACCTGGCTCATGACATCGGATACTTCGCTCTTTGCGATCTGATCTTTGAGCTTGTCATTTTCCGCAGTAAGAGTCTTGATCTGTGCCTGCAGGCTGTGGATCTTCTCAGCAAGAGCTGAAGGCTCTGCCTTTGCTGCATGGGCTGCTTCCATCAGGTCTTTTTCAAGGTCTGCGTAATATGCCAGCACATTATCGGCGGTCAGGGCCTCGATCCTGCGCACGCCGGCTGCCACACCTGTCTCGGAAACAATCTTAAAGAGGCGTATCCTGCCTGTATTATCCACATGGGTGCCGCCGCAGAACTCCTTGGAGAAATCGCCCATGGAC
>CACZQE010000164.1 GCA_902783205.1 uncultured Lachnospiraceae bacterium
AATAACAGTAGAGTACGCAGCAGCCGGCGATAAGGATGTCTATGTTATTCTGGATCCTAAGCCGACGTCTGGTAATAACGGATCTGGCTCAAGCACCGGTTCCGGCAGTAGCAGCGGCAGCAGCGGTGGTCAACATTCTGAAAATGACCCGAATTTCAAGAAAAAACTGGAACCGAACGGAGACGGCACATATACACTGTCTCTGAGTGTGACAGGACATGCACTGAATAACACAGAGTATCCCAGGGCAAATGTGCTGCTGGTAGTGGATACTTCATCGAGTATGACAAATCCTGGCTATACTCAAGGTAAAAACCGTATAACAGAGACAAAAGAACAGATTTAGGCATTTACTGATAAACTTTTTGCTCTTAACGGTGACGGCCAGGAAGGTCATGCACCGACAAATACTGTCGAAGTGGCTATGTTCAGTTTCGATGGTTCTACGCATGATCTTGATCTTGAAAACCAATGGATGACAACAGAAAATGAATTTAATACAGCGCTGGGTCAGTTGTATACGCATAAAGGTACTAACTGGGAGGATGCACTTCAGAAAGCATATATTACCGCAAAAGCAAAGAAAAACCTGGATAATGACCCTACATTTGTTATCTTTTTTACGGACGGTGAGCCCTCTCAGTATACGAATTTTCATCAGTCTGTAACGAGCAACAGCCCGAGCAGTACCGATGGCTGGAAGTATTTTCATCCGTTTCTCAGTCGGGAGACTGCAAATGACGAAGCGCGGCAGATTGTTCTGGAAGGACTTCGTTTCTATTCAGTGTTTGCTTATGGAGATGATGCATCGTACAATGGAGAACAATGCACGCAGCTTCTTCACAATTTGGTAAAGTACGGTTACGATACAACCGATGATCTGACAGGAAAGAATTTCTTCGATGCACGGAATGCAACAGACATGACCAACGCGTTTACCAAGATTCTGCATGCAATCAGCAGTACTCTTGGCATAACCGATGTAGTGATGAATGACAGCATCACTTCTCTGACGAGAGTTGGCATCTCCATATCCGGTGGTGAAGCCAAGGGCTTCAAGTATACTCGATCGGGTGGAAAATACGAACCCAATGGTGAGACATGGGACGATGCGCCATTAGCAACCTATGACAATACTGGTGTTCATTGGAATTTGAGTAAAGATAAGAATAACAATGCGCTCACTCTTGAGGATGGGGTCACTTATACTGTAAGTTTTACGGTATGGCCGACACAGCAGGCATACGACTATGTAACTCAGTTGAATAACGGGTTTATTAAATTGGCCGATATTCCCGACGCAGACAAATCCTGTTTCAAGTACAATGAGACTACCGGTAAATATGAAGTAGTCACTAACCCTGTCAGCGGACCAGATGGCAACGGGAATGTGGTTAATGAGACCAGCTATAAGAAAACGGAGAGTGAAACAGTCACAGAACTTCCTTCAAATGTAACTGTCGGTACGCCGATTATAATTGAGCCCGAAGAAGATGACTGGCCGAAGGTAAAAACGACCACCACATATACTCTTAATCCTGACGGAAATACCTGGACCAAAACTGTTGTAACAGAAGTGACCGATGCTTTCAATCCGCCGGACAAGAACATGACGCTTACCAACTCGGATTTTAATGTTGAGAAGGTATGGCAGCTCGGAAACCGTCCGGAGGAAATGGTTGCATTCCTGTACGATCTTACAACCGGTAAAGTGATTGATGCACATAAGAATATCACTTTCTTGATTAACCAGGTCGATCATCCGAATGATCCTGAAAGATTTGCTCAGGTTAAGTTGGGATATGATGAAGATCTTAAAGATTTCGACTGGGCAGATCCCACCAGTCCGGTTACGGTGCAGAATATTACTTATCAGGTTGGTACGAAGTGGAGAAAAGATCTTGATATTTCTGTCGGGCTGATGCTGTCTCCGGATTATGCACAGGAGCATAATATATTCCTGGATGATCCCAAATATATACCCGTTTATTCCAGTCAGGAAGCAGCCACTTCAAATGGTAATATCCAGTATTATGTTCTTGAGACTGGTCATGATTATCTGATCGATGAGCCGGCATTGGATTATCGCTTTGACTTTGAAACAGAAGTGTATCATCCTATGTTGGTCAACGGAGAGGCAAAGAATGTAAAGGTAGAGTATAAAACTACCAACGGCAAGACGTTCGGTATACTGACAGAAACCGGGGAAAAGCTTTCTGCACTACAGGGAAGGAATATTCTCCGCGGCGAACTGGATATGAAGAAGACAGTTCTGAATCCAGTTGGAGAAATAGAACATGATAATACAGAAGTGTTTGACTTTATAGTTACGCTGGAAAATAATTCTGGACCGGGCCCATTTTATAATGGGACCAGACAGAAAGTAGATGGTGAAGGGAATCCTGTCTTCGATGAAAACGGAGCTCCTGTGATGGAACCAGATCCGGATGAACAGAATATCCCGTGGTATGGAGTACACGCTACGAAGCTTGTCGAAGGGGTGGAACAGGAGGTCATATATTATTATCATCAGAATGAACCGCTTGAAAACGGAGATATTCTCTATGTTGATGAATTGACTGCCTGCGAAGGTGGAAACTACCTTAATGGTTTGCGTGAAGGTTACTCAGGAAATCAGATGATTCCTGATTCGTACAATCCACAGAACAAAGTATCTGCGGAGATTAAGATCAATGCGAAGGAGACCTGGACCATCACTAATATCCCTGGCGGAACCACTTATACCATCAGGGAGATACCGACGGAAGGCTATGGGTTTGTTGATGCAAAAGAAACCGGCAACTCCTCCAATACTGTTCAGGCTCCAGACAATCCAGTGATTACGGGTGTGGTGCATTCCGGCGGCAGCAAAACAGAAGTGGAATTCAGAAACCAGAGACAGCTTAAACTGGATATCCTGAAAGTCGATGTAAAAGATCTGAATAAAACTGAGCCTGATTTGTTGCCTGGAGCCGCTTTCCGGTTGGAAAAATATAAAAATGCTAACTATAGCGGCGGTCTGGATAAATCCTGGGGAACGGACGGACAGAAGACAGCGACCGAAAAAGAAGATGATCCCGGAAAATTCAGGTTCATCGGAATTGCGCCTGGTTATTACAAGCTTATTGAAACAAAATACCCTGATGGATATGTTCAGGCGGAAAGCGATCCAATCTTCCAAGTAGTGCGAAACAATCTGAATAATAGATATGAAATCCAATTGTTGGAGATTAATTCCAATGAGGAGATAGTACCAGCCAATAATAATCAAAGCAGTACGGTCATTATTGATGATACTAATAATGAAATAAAACTTCTCAAGTAT
>CACZQE010000165.1 GCA_902783205.1 uncultured Lachnospiraceae bacterium
AGAACCCGCCCGGGAAGCGGGCGCTCTGTCCGTTGATTATGAAGGAAGGATCGTATATCTGGAGGGGAAGCCGCTTCCGGTGACCGCCAAGGAGTTCGAACTTCTGCTTTACTTTATGCGGCACAGAGGGATGACGCTCAGCAGAGACAGGATTCTGGATGCTGTGTGGGGCTTCGATTATTTCGGAAGCTACCGCAATGTGGATACTCTGGTAAAAAAGCTTCGGGCAAAGCTTTCAGAAAAGTATCCTTATATCAGGACCGTTTACGGAATCGGTTACTGTTTTGATGTTCAGGGAGAGGAGAAATAATGAAAAGAATAAGGTTAGGAAAGTTTCTGATCAGCTGCTTGATGATATTGACCATGCTTGTGCCGGCTGCCGTGATTTCCGTACCTGTCAGTGCCGGCAGCGTAAAGGTTATTTACGGAAAGAAGACACATACACACAGCAAGACCAAGTCTTACCTGTATCTTAACGGGAAGAAAAAGAGTGTGTCAGCAACGCCCATCTTTTCCAAATCCGGGGCTTATGTAGGACCTGCCGGCGCTATCTTTAAAGATACGCTGAAGCTTGATTATAAGGCAAAAGGCAATAAGCTGACGATCAAATATAAGTCCAAGAAGCTGGAGATGACTTCCGGAAGCTGGTATGCAAAGCTCAACGGAAAGAAAACCAAACTGGGTGCACAGACATGGGTCATGACTTATAAAGCCAACAAAAAGAAACGCTGGGTTATCCCCCTGAACAGTGTCTGCAACAGACTGGGATTAAGGTATAAGCTCTCCAACGGCGTGATCTATATTGACACTACCGGAACAAGTTCCACAACAACCACTTCTGCTCCCGAGGCAACAACCGCAGCAGCTACGACGGCAACCGCCACTACATCTACCGTAAGCCCGACTGTAAGCGGCAGAAAGATTATCATTGTTATTGACGCTGGACACGGCGGTTCCGATTCCGGCGCCACAGGCAACGGACTCAGGGAGAAAGACCTGAATTTGGCCATTGTAAAATCAGCCAAGACCTATTTTGACAAAGACAGCCATTTCCAGGTTTACTATACAAGGCTGACCGACACTTATCCGACCCTGTCCCAGAGAAGTACATTTGCCAATAATAAAAAGGCGGATATCTTCCTCTGCGTACATATCAACAGTGCCGGTTCAACGGCTACGGGAACAGAGACTTTATATAATCCGAACAGAAACAATACGACCAAGAACAAGTCTCTCAACATCACATCAACCGAGCTTGCGACTTACAGCCATAAAGGCGCTCTTAAAGCCACAGGGCTCAGGGACAGGGGACTCAAGGTCCGGACAGATCTGCATGTCCTCAACAAGACCAATATGCCGGCCTGCCTGATCGAGTACGGATTCATCAGCAACAAGAAAGAGTCAGCTATGTTGAAGGCCAACACCGCCAAGTTCGGAAAGGCTTTATACGACTCCACCGTGGAGCTGATGAAGAAAAAAGGCGTATACAAGTAAATATTTCCTCTGATGGGGAATTTCACCACAGCATACCAAATCTGGTATGCTGTGGTTTTTTTAATGAATAATTAACACTATATCTAGTAGAAATTTTATTGAAAGACACTAGAGATTGTGCTACAATGGTTCCGGCATGGAAGAAGTATGCCCTAAGAGGAGTTTATCAAACCACAGGGGAGAGAAGATATGAAGATTATAAAAAGAAGCGGCATGGAGGTGGAATTTGACCTTTCCAAGATTACCAACGCGGTGCGGAAGGCCAACGCCAGTGTCGTGGACTGCGAAAAGATCACGGAGGAACAGATTCAGGAAATCTCCAGGAATGTGGAGATTATATGCGCGGGTATGAACCGTGCCCTGAATGTGGAGGAAATCCAGGATCTGGTGGAGAACCAGATCATGAACCAGCGGGCTTTCCGCCTGGCCAGCAATTACATTACCTACCGTTATAAGCGTGCTCTGATCAGAAAGTCCAATTCCACGGACCAGCAGATCTTAAGCCTGCTGGAGTGCAATAACGAAGAGGTGATCCAGGAAAACTCCAACAAGAATCCCACGGTAAACAGTGTACAGAGAGACTATATGGCCGGGGAGGTCAGCAAGGATATTACCAGACGATTCCTCCTGCCCCAGAACATTATCGAGGCACATGAGAAGGGAATCATACATTTCCACGATGCGGATTATTTTGCCCAGCATATGCATAACTGCTGTCTGGTAAACCTGGAAGATATGCTCATGAACGGCACGGTGATCAGCGATGTGATGATCGAGCAGCCCAAGAGCTTCTCCACCGCCTGTAATATAGCAACCCAGAGTGTTGCCCAGATTGCCAGCTCCCAGTACGGCGGCCAGAGCATTACCCTTTCCCACCTGGTTCCTTTCGTGCAGATCAGCCGGGAGAAATACAGAAAAGAAGTAAGGGAAGAGATGAAGTCGGAAGGTGTGATCATTTCCGATGATAAGATCAACGAGATCGCGGAAAGCCGCCTCCGCAAGGAGATCAAGCAGGGTGTGCAGGTGATCCAGTACCAGGTGATCACTCTGATGACCACCAACGGACAGGCTCCTTTTGTCACAGTCTTCATGTACCTGGACGAGGTGGAGGAAGGCCAGGCAAGAGATGATCTGGCAATCATTATTGAAGAGATGCTCAACCAGAGAATCCTGGGTGTCAAGAATGAAAAAGGCGTCTATATCACACCGGCTTTCCCCAAGCTGATCTATGTCCTGGAAGAGGACAATATCCATAAAGACAGCAAGTACTGGTATCTGACGGAACTTGCCGCCAAATGTACAGCCAAGCGCATGGTTCCGGATTACATCTCCGAGAAGGTCATGCTGGAAAATAAAGTCGATAAAAACGGAAACGGCCACTGTTATCCCTGCATGGGATGCCGCAGTTTCCTGACTCCCTATGTGGATGAGGACGGAAAGCCCAAGTATTACGGCCGTTTCAACCAGGGCGTGGTCACCCTGAACCTGGTGGATATCGCATGTTCTTCAGAGGGGGATCAGGACCGGTTCTGGCAGATTTTTGACGAGCGGCTGGAACTTTGCCACGATGCTCTCATGTACCGGCATAAAAGGCTCCTTGGAACTCCTTCCGATGTGGCGCCTATCCTCTGGCAGAACGGAGCCCTCGCCCGTCTGAAAAAGGGAGAGAAGATTGACAGGCTCCTGTTTGGGGGCTATTCCACCATCTCTCTGGGATACGCCGGCCTTTACGAATGTACCAGATATATGACCGGAAAGAGCCATACGGACGAAGACGGACGTACATTTGCCATGGCTGTCATGCAGCATATGAATGACGCCTGCAAAAAGTGGAAGCAGGAGCACAATATAGACTTCAGCGTCTACGGTACGCCCCTTGAGTCTACCACCTACAAGTTTGCAAAATGTCTTCAGGAGCGCTTCGGCCTCATCCCTGGCGTTACGGACAAAAACTATATTACAAACAGCTATCACGTGCATGTCACGGAAGAGATCAACGCATTTGACAAGCTCAAATTTGAAGCACCTTTCCAGAAGCTGTCGCCGGGAGGCGCCATCAGCTATGTGGAAGTGCCCAATATGCAGAACAATATCGACGCGGTCCTTTCTGTCATGCAGTATATCTATGAAAATATCATGTACGCAGAGCTGAACACCAAGAGTGACTACTGCCAGTGCTGCGGATATGAGGGAGAGATCGAGATCGTTACCGATAAGCACGGCAAGCTGATCTGGAGATGTCCCAACTGTGGAAATGAGGACCAGAACAAGATGAATGTAGCCAGGAGAACCTGCGGTTACATCGGCACACAGTTCTGGAACCAGGGCAGGACCCAGGAGATCAAGGAGAGAGTACTTCATCTTTAGGAAGGAAGAGGCAGCATGAGGGAGATTCTCTGTATAGGACAGGCAGTTATAGACTGTATTACCCGGAATCCGGTGAAAGATCCGGCAAAAAAGCTGGTCTACCGGGCGGACCAGATCAGTCTCTGTGTCGGCGGAGACGCGGTCAATGAAGCGTCTCTGTTGAGCCGTCTGGGCCATAAAGTGAAGCTGGCGGGAGCCCTGGGTGACGATCCTGCGGGAAAGCTGATTCTTGAGGAGATGAAGCGGCTGGGCGTGGACTGCAGTCTGGTGGATACAGACCGGACCGGAGCAAGACCGACCCCGGTGGCTAACCTGATGGTCAACGGAGACGGGACGAGAAGCTCCTATAACAGTACGGCCACACTGCTGGAAGGCTACAGACCGGATCCGGACCTGGTAAGGGCAGCAGCGGAGGAAGGAGTAAAAATCCTGTCTCTGGCCAGTCTTTTCAGAGCCCCTCTGGATGATCCGGCAGTGATCCGCGATCTGGTAACGGAAGCAAAATCCCTGGGAATGACGGTCTGCGCTGACACAAAAATCCCCACCTACCGGCCGGTTACACCTGCCGATATCGCTGACCTTCTGCCGATGATCGACTATATGTTTCCCAATGAGAATGAAGGGGCATTTTTCACAGGAGAAAACAAGCCTGAGGATATGGCCCGGCGTCTCAGTGATATGGGGCCGGCAAATGTAATTATCAAGGCCGGCGCCGACGGATGCTATATCTGCCGGGGAGGCAGACAAGCTAAAGAGATTATCCATCTGCCCGCCATGGATGTGGAAGCCGTGGACTCCACCGGGGCAGGAGACAGTTTTGTGGCCGGATTTTTATCCGGGCTGCTTCGGGGAATGGAAACGGTGGACTGCGCCGGGTACGGCACCGCATGTGCGGCAGCCTGCCTTACCCGTATCGGGGCAGGCGAGGGAGTAAGGAACAGAGAGGAAGCGGACCTCCTTTACAGGAAGCTAAAAAACAGCCGGAGGTAGGACATGCATTACGCGACAATAAAAAACTGTGATATAGCCAACGGGCCGGGAGTCAGAATTTCCCTTTTTGTGAGTGGATGTACCCACCACTGCCCCGGCTGCTTTAATGAAGAGACATGGGATTTCCTTTACGGAGATCCCTTTACTGATGAAACGGAAAAAAAGATCTTCGATCTGCTCTCACCGGATTATATAGCAGGTCTGTCGGTCCTGGGAGGGGAACCCATGGAGTATGTGAACCAGCAGGTTCTGGCAGGTTTCCTGGAGAGAGTAAGGGAGAGATTTCCGGAAAAATCCATATGGATCTATACAGGATATATATTTGAAAAGGACCTTCTGGGCCATATGATGAAAAAATGGAAAGAGACCGGAAGGATCCTGGCAGCAGCGGACGTGCTGGTAGACGGACCCTTTGTCCTGGAAAAGAAAGATATAAGCCTCCGCTTTCGCGGATCTTCCAACCAGCGCATCATCGATTTAAAGAAAAGCATGGCAGAAAAAAAGACGGTCCTCTGGGAGGAGCCGTCTTAAAGATAACAGCTGATACATTTTAAGAACTTTTTTCCCGGGTCATGAGCAGCTGGACCGCAATGCCCAGAAGACATAAGAAGAGTCCCAGGGTAAACCTTGACTGAAGGAGCGAAGGCAGGGTCAGATGAAGATTAGAGGCCATGACCTGGGCAGATCCGGCTGCGAAAAAACTTCCTGCCGCAGCAGAAGTGAAGATGATCACAGGGCGGATAAACTTTACAGCCAGGCTTGCCACTACAAATCCCAGAATCAGGCAGACAAAGAACTGCAGATCGCCGTTGAGGGGAATCAGTGAAACGCCTGCGGAAAAGGCCAGTACAAAACTGAAAACAAAAATACCCAGCCGGTAGATAAATGAAGACAGGCAGGCGACTACGATTCCTATGGCAATGGTGATCAGTATGGAAAGCGGGACGCCTACATGAAGAAAAGATGTAACAGCGATGCTTCCCAGTACGCAGCCCAGGATAAATCCGCACAGAGCGATGAAAAACCTGGAAGCTTTATAGCCGAAAAAGCAGGCCACGAGGCCCAGGATCAGGGTGACAGCAGCAGCGATCATAGCCTGGGTTCCGCCGGCGGCATCACCGGTCAGAGCTATAATCTGATCAATAATCTGCTGCAGACTTCCGCTTTCCGGCATTTCCGCGGGAAAGGGGAGAAAAACAGCCACATTATATAAAACATTCATAACAGAGTCCTTTCTGACATAGGCATAGTTGACATGTTTCATACATAGTAACACAAAAACAGGAAAAAATGCACAAGAGAGGACAGAATAATTTAGCTTTATTTTCCGGTCAGACGCCAGCAGCCTTGTTGCGTATGCCGGTTATTTATATTATAATAGGAAAACATCTGAAGATTAGGAGACGGACACAGGCGGCCAGAGACACTGCCCGGTCCGGAAAGAGAGGAAGAGATTGATGAAAGAGATTCGCACGAGATTTGCGCCCAGCCCCACAGGGCGGATGCATGTCGGCAATCTGAGGACAGCATTGTATACCTACCTGATCGCAAAGCATGAAGGAGGTACATTTGTACTGCGCATCGAGGATACCGACCAGGAGCGTCTGTTTGATGGAGCAGTTGAAATCATTTACAATACATTGGACAAAACAGGTCTTCATCATGATGAAGGACCGGATAAAGACGGCGGTTACGGACCCTACATCCAGAGTCAGCGCCGGGCGAC
>CACZQE010000166.1 GCA_902783205.1 uncultured Lachnospiraceae bacterium
AAAGAGCTCATATCTCTTGTCCATCTCCTCTACAGCAATGGCAAGGGCACGTGCTGCCTTGCGCGGATCGGTCACTACAGGTGTAAGCATGTGAGGTATGCCGTTGTAGTTTCCGAGCTCAACCACTTTAGGATCTATCATTATGAGCTTAAGTTCTGAAGGCCTTGCCTTGTACAGGAAGCTTGTCACGATTGAATTGATGCAGACTGACTTGCCCGAACCCGTTGCACCTGCAATGAGAAGATGAGGCATGTCGCGCAGATCCGCTACTATGTTATTGCCGGAAATATCTTTACCGACAACGAATTCCACTACAGATGAAGCTTCCATGAATTCATCGGATTCGATAAGATCACGAATCAGCACAGGCGCCGGCTTGTCGTTCTCTACTTCAATGCCTACAGCAGCTTTGCCCGGTATCGGAGCTTCTATACGTAAGCTTTTTGCTCTGAGGTTGAGAGCGATGTCGTCAGCAAGTCTTGTGATGCTTGCGACCTTTACTCCGGTAGCCGGCTGCACTTCATATCTTGTAACTGAGGCTCCCTGAGTAACCTTCAGCACTCTGGCGTCAACTCCGAAATCGTTCAACGTCTGTTCAAGCAGCTCTGCTTTTGCCTGCAGCTGTGCATCGTTCATCAGCTGTTTGGAGCTGGTATCTCTCTTCAACAGGCTGACCGGAGGCAGCTCGTATGACATATCATCGCTTGCAGCATTGAATGCGGCTGAGATAGCTGCATCGTCAGGACCTGAAGCCGGAGCTTCTTCCTGTTTCGGAGCTGCAGGTTTAGCCGGTGAAGCCTTCGGTTTTTCAACTGCCGCACCGGATCCGGCACTCGCCGCCTTCGGAGCCTCTGCAGGTTCAAGGCCTGTAGTTTTCACCTTGTTTCCGGATCTGTCATGTCCATCAAGTCCGTAAGATCCTGAGTGTATTATCTCGTCAGGGTCTCCAAGCCCCATTCCTGTCTTCGGAGCAGTCTTTGACTGAGTACGCTTTTTTCCTGGATATCCGTAATCCGTATCGTCTTTATCGAAATTTCTGTTGTCGGAATAAATGCTCCTTGGTGCAGAATTATCTGCGTTAAGTCCTGTCTTGCCTGAAGGTCCGGAATTTTTCAGAGCTTCAGAAGTGACAGTTTCACCTGTCTCACTGTCGATGCCGGCAAACATGCCTTTCATCTTGCCGAATAAAGTTCCTCTGCTGATTTTTTTGTCCGTTGCAGGAACCGGTGTGTTGATTATCTGAGTGTAATCCATATTGCCTGACCGTGCAGCAGCATTGCTTCCGAAAGGCTTTGGTATATCATCAATTGAGGGTGCCGGAGCCGGTGCAACAGAATCCGTTATAACCGGATCAGGCTCATCTTCACGTATTATTCCGCTGATAACAGATTTCCAGAACGGTTTCTTCTCTTCTGCTGCTGATGAAATGGAAGGATCTGCAGCAACTGCTGCTCTTATCTGATCATCAGTCAGCCTTCGCTTTTCATCCTCCTCAATTTCCCTGAGTATCCTGTTCTGTTCACGCTTAGTGCCAACTTTGCCTGCCAGTCTGGATATAGGAGAATTTGCAACCATGAATACCGATATGATCAATACTGTAATAGATATGATCAGAAGACCCGGCATTCCGAAAAGCTTGGCTAGGATGGAGCCTATCTCCATTCCAATCACGCCTCCCTTTTTGCCGTCAACACCATAAATATAGAAGTCAACTATGTCCCTGAACCCGAACCTGATATCTTCGGGATCTATTGATCTGTAGGAATTCAATACGCACATATTTATAAAAATAAGCAAACTGAAGATGGCAGTGCGCGTGTTGATATGGCTGAGTTTACCGGCTAAAAGCAGAAGTGCGAAAATCAAAACAAGGAAAGGCAGCACGAAAGCCATCTTTCCGAACAATCCGTTACAAATGTCGTGCACTGTCATTCCGAAACTTCCGGTCGTATCCATGACCACTGTAAAGAAAAGGAAAAGAGCGATAGCGATAAGAGTAATACTCCAGATCACATCGTTGTTTCTTTTCTCACGGTCGCTTCTTCGTTTCATCTCATCGAGGACTTCCTGCTTTGTTGGATTTCCTGAATATGATGGTTTTTTGGATGAAGTACCTGACGTCGAATTTTTTGGTTTATTTTTACTTCCGGGAGGTCTTCCCGGCCCGCGTTTTGTACTGCTGCTGTTTGTCTGCTGTGCCATTATTGATCCTCACATCATACATAATGTAGATAACCAATTTATTATACTACAATATGTTGATTTTGTAACATTATTCTTAACAAAACAAAA
>CACZQE010000167.1 GCA_902783205.1 uncultured Lachnospiraceae bacterium
TCCGCTGTCACCACATCTTCAAAATAAGTGTCCAGATGAAGGTTCTTCAGATTACGGACCACAAGCTTTTTCAGGCTGCCCGATGCTATGATCATACGGACATTTTTCTCTTTCAGATAATCAAGTATCTCATAAAGGCCGGGTTTGACATCAATACCCTCTTCCGTTATTTTCTCAACCCTCTCCATGGTAGTCTTCACAAACTTTTTGACATCCAGGCCGGGATACATTTCAAGAAGAAGGCCTTCCATCAGGGTTCCGTTGGTACCGCGGAGCTTTTCAGCCATTCTGGGATCGGCCTCGTATCCAAACTCCACAATCAGTCTTTCCCATTCTTCATCATAGTATTTTTCCGTGTCGAACATAAGTCCGTCCATATCAAATATCGCTGCCCTGATCATTTGGTCTTTTCCCTTCCTTTATGGATTTGTATATATTATATCACATAATCTTATCTTTCTGGAATCCTGCAGATGAACAATTTCTGCCTGCCCGGGAGATTTTTACAGGCAGGCAGGAAGAGAATTCCCCTTGTCAATGATTTAAGGGTGTTTTATACTTTGATATGATGTTTTATCAGTTAAATGCGATTAGAATTGTTTGAGGATAATTGGCAGAAATGAATGACAGAAGTGATTTTACACAGGGGAAAATAGCGCCTAAGCTGCTCCGTTTTATGATTCCCATCCTGGGAGCCCTGATTCTGCAGGGAATGTACGGAGCCGCTGATATTCTGGTAGTGGGAAGATTCGGTACGACCTCGGGCATTGCCGCTGTGTCTACAGGCAGCAATGTAGTCAATCTGGTCATATTTACCGTAACTGCCCTGTCCATGGGTGTCACGGTCCTGATCGGCCGTTATCTGGGCGAGAGAAGGCCGGAGCGGATCGGCTATGTGATCGGGGGCGCCGTCTTTTTCTTCGCGGTATCCTCTCTTTTGATTTCTCTTGTAATGCTGGTTTTTGCGAGGCAGCTTGCTCTTCTTATGCAGGTTCCCCCTGAGGCTCTTTCCCTTACCATCCTCTACATCAGGATCTGCGGAGGTGGTATCTTTTTCATTATAGCCTATAACGTGATCAGCGCAATTTTCCGGGGTCTGGGAGATTCCCGCATGCCTCTGCTTTTTGTGGCAATCGCATGCGTAGTCAATATCATCGGAGATCTCTTCTTTGTGGCAGTCCTTCACATGAATGTGGCGGGGGCTGCTCTGGCTACCGTGATGGCACAGGCTGTCAGTGTGATCCTGTCCCTCCTGATCATCCGCCGCAGAGACCTGCCTTTTTCTCTGTCTGCAGACCAGATCCGGCCAAATCCGGAAGTTGCCCGTTTCATAAAAATCGGCACACCGATCGCCTTCCAGGAGATCCTTACACAGCTCTCCTTCCTGGCTCTGTGTGCCTTTATCAACCGACTTGGCCTGGATGCCTCTTCAGGCTATGGAATCGCCAGTAAAATCGTAAGCTTCGTTATGCTGATCCCGGGCTCCCTGCTCCAGTCCATGGCCGCTTTCGTATCCCAGAATGTCGGCGCAGGCCGGGAAGACCGGGCAGCCAGAGCCCTGTTTACAGGTATCTGTATCGGCGCGGGTCTGGGTGTATTCGTGACGATATTTACCTACCTGCACGGAGACATTCCTGCGGCATTTTTCTCCCATGACGCGGCAGTCATCAAAAGAGCTTTTGAATATCTGCGGGGATTCGCTCCCGAGGCTATCGTTACGCCCATTATGTTCAGTTTCGTCGGATATTATAACGGACACGAGAAGACCGTATTTGTATTCCTTCAGGGATTCATACAAACCGTACTTGTCCGTCTACCCGTGTCCTGGTATATGAGTATTCAGCCGGGCGCCAGCCTGCAGATGATCGGATCTGCCGCGCCTTTAGCCACCTGCTGCGGTATACTCATGAATCTTATATATTTCTTTGTTCTGAGAAAGGAGATAAAGAAGCGGTCAGCTTCTGATCTTTCTGGTAACCACTAAGATTACGGCAAAGATGATTCCGCCTGTCACAAGGAAAGGAAGAAGATAAAGCAGTACATAGACCAGATTTCTGCCGATGGCCGTAAGCATGCCGAAGCCTTCTTTCAGCTGTCTTCCTGCTTTTTCTCCAAATCCGGCCTCGGGAGACTCGGAATACTCTTTTACCTCTCTTAAGCTTACAGTGACTGTGGCGTAATCCACCTGATTGTCCATGCCTGTAAGGGACTCTTCATACCATGCCAGTTCTGACTGCACCTCTGTCAGGCGTTCTTCCACTGCGATCATGTCCTGGATCGATTCCGCCTTTTCCATCATCTTCAGCAGTCTCTCCTCCTGGATTCTGAGAGCCTTAATCTTCACTTCGGTATTACCGTATGTATTGGAGATATTCTCTGTCTCCACATTTCTGGAAAGCACTGTTCCGTAGTCGGACATTTTTTCCACAAAATCGTCATAATCGGCAGCCGGCACCCGGATCACCAGGGTACAGCTTTTTCCTGTTCTCTCCTCTTCTGCTCCGATCGTTTCCGTGCCGCCTGCATTTTCATCTTCGGATTCAATATAGCCTTTCATGCGGCCAACCTCATCCAGAAGAGCCCTGCGGCTTTTCTCATAATCTTTTGTCTCCAGGCTTACCCTGCAGGTATAGACCAGCTTGTCCTTTGCCACAGTGTCGGGAAGATCGGCTCCTTTAGCGCCTTTGCTGTTCTGGGAGCCGCCTGTCTGGGCAGGTTCTTCCTCGCCGACCCAGTCTTTGTCACCGCTTTCCACGGATTCATCATAATATTCATCCGTGCCGGCATATCCGTCTTCACTTTCTGTGTAAGCGCTTTCATCAGCGTAATAATTTCTTCCTGAATATAAGAGCGAATTGCCAAAGTAGCTGCCCAGAAGGAATACCAAACAGGCCGCAGCCGCAAGTCCTCCGGCCCTCTTCCAGGGTCTTCTCTTTTTCTTTTCTTTAAACTGAATAGGCTCCCGGTCTTTTTTCCTGTCCACGGCTGTGTCTTTTCCTGCAGTTTCCTGCTTTTTCTCCGCTGTCTGTCCCTCCTCTTCAGCCATGGCTTTCTCCACGCCGGCGAGGACCCGGTCAGCCATTTCATCTGTCACGTGAATCTCTGACATGAGTTCCTGATATTTATTATCCTTCAAAGTCATACGCCTCCCTCAATACATTTTTCAGCCTTTTCCTGCCCCGGTTCAGACGTACTCTGACCGTGGATTCCGCCATATCCAGAATGGCGGCAATCTGTGCGGTACTGTATCCCTCCTGGTAATACAGATGGATCACTTCGGCATATTTTACCGGAAGTGCCTTTACCGCTTCCCACACAAAGGTCAGGTCCTCCCGCTCGGGGGCAGGCCTCTCGTCCAGTTCGGTGCCTGTGCGGATCCTGTTGTACTTCAATCTGTTTTTTGACAGATTGGCAGTCACCCGCAAAAGCCATGCTTTCTCATGGTCCCGGTCCCGGAAAACCGGCGCGGCCTTCATATACTGAATCAGCGTATCCTGCAGGATATCCTCCGCATCCTCCATGTGATGCAGATAGGAAAAGGCAAGTCTCAGTATATGATCGCCGTATGCCGCCAGGATTTCTTCAACCGGTTTATTCATACTACTGGTCATATTCCACCTCCATCTTTTTCCTTCTATCCTGTACACAACTGAAACAATGAAAATGTTTCACTTTTTCTTGTTTTTCTTTATAAAATAAATGATCAGCCTGACTTAACTGAGACAGGGGATCAGCCCGTCTTCCGTAATAATGGCGTCCACCCTTTTATCATAGGCCATGGCAGGAAGACTCTCGGAAAGGAGGGCCTTTCTGCACAGACAGATGGCCGGGAATGCAGCACCTTCAAGATAACGGTCATAATATCCGCCGCCGTAACCCAGTCGGACACCCGTCCTGTCGGCAGAAAGACATGGTATAAGAGCCAGGTCAATCTCCTCCTTCTCCACCTGCCTGCAATAGTCTTTCGGCTCAAGAATGCCGTAGAAGCCTTTTTCAACATCTTCAGGTCCTGTGATTTCATAAGCCTGCATAATGCCTTTTCCCCGGCATCGCGGAACAAAGAGACGCTTTCCGTCCCTTAAAACGCGTTCAAGCAGAGGGACCGTATTGATCTCTCTGCTTGTTCCTATGTAGCAAAAGACAGTATGGCTGTCTCTGTATTGACTGAGGCCGGTCACGTGGCCGATAATCCGGCGATCCGCCGACTTACAGTAGTCCGCAGGCAGTTCCGACACCTTTTTAAGCAGCAGGCTCCGCAGTTCTTTTTTCTCACGCTCCATTTTGCCAAATGCTCCTTTCAGGGCAGAATAAGCTTCTTTTAATTCGAAAGGTCAACCTCGTTTCCCATGATGATGTCGGTTCCCTTTCCGTATTTGTCCACCTCATACCAGGCGGATGTAGCCGTGTGCGTCGTCCCGTCTCCATTGTCCACAACCTCATAAAGGTGTATGGTATAGAGACCGTTCTCCTCTGTCCAGTCTGCTTCGGGAGGATAATAACCGTTATGCCGGTTGTAATAGTCCTGTGCCATGTCGCAAAGTTCCTCCGGCGTATAACCTTCATCAGAGGACTCCTTCTGCGGACCTTCAGACTTGGGGATCATCCAGTATTTTCCTGCCAGCAGGTTATCACCGCTTCCTCCTGCCAGAGTGGATTCATCCCGCTCCACATCCATACGGACAGTATCATCCCCGAAAGTGAAGCTGATAAGCTCAAACCAGGATGTAATGTCTGTTCCCTGGCCGGTCTCGATCACTTTTTTAGCAGTCAGGGTATTTCCATTCAGTATCTCATCTGAAAACTCTATTTTGTAGACTACTTCATAGGGCTCCGGATCTCCGGATACAAACATGCAGTGAAGAGTGAATTCGCCGTCCGTTCCCAGGAAATACTTTACGTTTCCGTCATCATCAAAATATGTATATCCGTCGTAAGGTCCGTAAATGTCTTCAAAACTACTTCCCGCTTCCGGCTTTTCTTCGTTCTTTTTCTCTTCCGCTTCTGTTTTCTTGCCGGCCTTGTCTTTATCTTTTATATCTTCTTTTTCCGACGGGTTCTTTTTCCCGTTTCCGGGTCCTGTCCCGGATCCGGCAGCACAGCCGCACGCCATGACCAGGCAGAAAACACATAAAAGGCATATGATTCTTTTTCGCATCATCAGGGTTCCTCCTTTACAAAAAGCTTTCAACGCTCTGCCAGGCCGTTGCTGACTACCCAGGCATCAATGACGGCCTTGCCCTCCGGCATTTCGAACTCATAGACGCCCTCCCGGATAAATTCGCCGAAAGAAGCATCTTTATTCACAGACATATGAAGTTCTCCGTCGGTGACCGATACCGTCTTTACAGTGACTATATCGCCCGGCGACGCATAGAGGGGACATTCCGTGATCAGATTCTGTCCGGAATCAATCGATATACTGTAGCGCTTTTTTTCGCATCCGCCAAGACAGATGACTGTGATCATGATAAAGAGTATCATGACCGGGAGGCAGGATTTTTTCCCTACTGTAAACAACTTACTCATTCCTGATCACCACTTTCACCGGCTCTTTTACCAGACCGGCGAAGGTCTGCGCATCCTCTTTTTTTCCGACTATACTGCCGTAGTGGGTCGGAATGGCGATTTTGGGACGGATGACATTGATCAGGCCGGCTGCCTTTGACGCATTCATGGTATAGGTTCCGCCGACAGGCACCAGAGCGATGTCACAGATCACTTTTTCGCTCTCCTTTGTCCGGTCCGTATCACCGGCAACGTAGATCCTCTGTCCGTCTGCCTCGATAATATAGCCTACCCATCCGGCGCTTTTAGGATGGAAGGGCTTTAAGACATTATAGGCCGCTACGGTCTCGAAGGAAATGTCGCCGATTGCGTAGCTTTTACCCGGCTCAACGAAAAAGATCTCTCCCAGGTCCCTTTCCATTTCCTGCGCTTTTGCACGCATTTTCTCCGGAGCAATCATCAGGGTGTCTCCCTTGCTAATCTTTTTGATATCATCCGGGGAGAAATGATCATAATGGTCATGGGTTATAAAAATGTAATCCGCATCCGCGGGCTTTCCCTCCACATTAAATGGGTCAAAATAAATAATGCCTTCATCTGCAGCAATCCGGATGCTGCTATGGGTCAATACCTTAATATGGTCTGTCATCACCGACACCTCCTATATCTGTATATATCATTCCATGCCTGCCCCGGTCCGACCGCATCAGTGAAATTCTACGGACCTCTGCATCTCCGGCAGGCATCATGGCCGGCATTCTCAGCCCCTGCTCCGGCATAATAACCTTTCGGGCCAAAGTAATATGGGGCCTGAACTTTTTCCGGTCAAAGGGAATCTCCTCATCGGAGAGAGCCCTGCGCAGCCTTCTCACATAGGAAGAAAGGGCAGGATTTTCTCTGACCCTCAGCAGGTACAGATCTCTGAAATGCTGTAGTCCCTCCGGCTGCAGGGTAAAAGGCCTGAAAGACACAGTCTCCATGATGTCGAGTATTCTGTCCGGATCCGCATAATCCCCGATAAAAGCCAGAGTCATGTGAATGTTCTCAGAAGGGGTAAAACGACCCCTGATCCCTCCGGCCTTAAGTGTCTCCTGCAGATTTGTCAGACGGTCTCTGACTTCTTTTTCAAATGGAATCGCAATAAATAAACGCATAAATCTCTATCGCCCGAAAACTGAAATAAATATCCGGTTACATAATATATTATTATATCACCCCTTACAGCCGATGACAAATCCTGCATCCTCTCAGATTGCAATAATAAAAAAATATAACATCTTCTTGACATATAATATTATATGTCATATAGTATTGTACAAGAGATAGCAAACAGCAGAGATGAAAGGAGGTACGAATGGCTTTTAAAATCGAATCAAGCTTACTCGATGCCTGCGCTCTTGCCATTTTGTCAAGAGGGGACACTTACGGATATGAGATTACACAAAAGATGAAAAGTGCGATTTCCATTTCCGAATCGACACTGTACCCCGTTTTGAGAAGACTTCAGAAAGAGAACTTCTGCAGGACTTATGACCAGCCGCACCATGGCAGGAACCGAAGATACTATGCGATCACAGAGAAGGGGCTCTCAAAGCTGGAAGATTACAGACAGCAGTGGTACGAATACCGTACATCGATCGAGCAGCTGCTCGAAACCGCGCAAATGCCTTTATTAACAATGGAAGGGGGGACGGAAGAATGACCAGATCCGAATTTATAAATAATCTGCGAAAAGAATTGCGTAAGCTTCCGCCGGAAGAAATAGTCGCAGCGACTGAATTTTTTAATGAATATTTCGATGACGCTCTGGAATCTGTAAATACAGACGGTCTCACAGA
>CACZQE010000168.1 GCA_902783205.1 uncultured Lachnospiraceae bacterium
CTCAAGACTGCGGAGGAAGCAGCCAAAACAGCGAAAGGCGCAGCCAAAACTGCAAAAGGTGCAGCAAAAACAGCGAAAGAGGCTGCCGGAGAGGTGGCTAAAACTGCCAGAGGCGCGGCTGAGAGTGTGAAAGAACATGCAGGCAGCGTTAAAGAAAAGGCAGAGTCTGTTAAAAAGAAAGCGGAGGATGTGGTGCACAGCATCCGAAAGGACGTATAAGAGGCCATTTTTAGTTGACAGAACAGGATGACAAGAGTATAGTGTAACTAATCTCATAGTAAACTAGTATGAAATAAGGAGTATAGAGATGGCGATAATAGAAGTGAGCCACGTTTCAAAGCGGTTTCACACAAAGGATGCCATTGTGGATGCCCTTAAGGATATCAATCTGGAGATTGAGCAGGGAGATATTTACGGAATCATAGGAATGTCAGGTGCCGGAAAGAGTACTTTGGTCCGGTGCCTGAATTTTCTTGAGATTCCCACGAAGGGCGACGTGGTTGTAGATGGTAAGAATCTCAGAGATCTGACGGAGAAAGAACTTCTGGATGAACGAAAGCAGATCGCGATGATCTTCCAGCATTTTAATCTGCTTATGCAGAAAAATGTCCTGGATAATGTCTGTTTCCCGCTGCTGATCCAGAAAAAGTCCAAGGCTGACGCGAAACAGAGGGCCAGAGAACTGCTGAAGATTGTAGGCCTGGATGACAGGGAACAGTCCTATCCTGCCCAGCTTTCAGGCGGACAGAAGCAGAGGGTGGCCATTGCCAGGGCCCTGGCATCCAACCCCAAGATTCTGCTGTGTGATGAAGCGACGAGCGCTCTGGATCCCCAGACTTCAGCGTCTATCCTTAAGCTTCTTGAGAGTATTAACAAGCAGTTCGGCATCACGATTGTAATTATTACCCATCAGATGTCTGTTGTACGCCAGATCTGTACCAAGGTTGCGATCATGTCTCTGGGTGAGGTCAAGGAGAAGGGCTATGTCTCTGACATTTTCTCTCATCCAAAGACCAAAGAAGCCAGAGAACTGCTCCTCAAGGATGCGGACAGCGGTTACGAGGAAGAGACGGATCAGACCAGGGAGCTGCTGGCCGAAAGAAAGATCCGGATCGTATTCTCTACCAATTCCGCCTTTGAACCGGTCATCGCCAACATGGTCCTCATGACCGGCAAGCCGGTCAATATCCTGAAGGCAGACACCAAGAATGTGGGCGGCATTGCCCGGGGCGAGATGATTCTGGGACTGCCGGAAGAAGAGGATGCCCAGGAAATGATTCTGACCTATCTTGAGGAGAGAGGTCTTGATGTGGAGGAGGTGACGGGTGATGTTTAGTCCGGAAGTGAATGCCATGCTGATCCGTGGTATCTTTGAAACTCTTTATATGACCATTTTCTCCACATTATTCGGCTATATATTCGGTATTCCCATGGGAATCCTGCTGACGGTTTCGGACAAGGACGGAATCAAGCCCAACAAGATCCTCTATCAGATTCTGGATGTGATCGTTAATATCGGAAGGAGTATTCCTTTCCTGATTCTGCTTATTCTGCTGATTCCTTTTACCAGGATGCTGGTGGGCAAGAGCTATGGTTCGACCGCGACCATCGTTCCTCTGACGGTGGCGGCTATACCCTTTATTGCCAGAATGGTGGAATCGTCATTGAGGGAGGTGGACCCGGGCGTCATTGAAGCCGCCCGGTCTATGGGAGCCACGACCCGGACGATCGTTTTTAAGGTTCTGCTGGTGGAAGCGAGGACTTCCCTGATCGTGGGTGTGACCATTGCCCTGGGAACCATTCTCGGATATTCAGCTATGGCAGGTACCGTAGGAGGAGGCGGACTGGGAGATATTGCCATCCGCTACGGTTACTACAGATACGAGACCGACATCATGATCGTGACTGTGGTGCTTCTGGTCCTGCTGGTCCAGATTCTGCAGAAGATCGGTATGATCCTTTCTGTGAAGCTGGATAAGAGAAAATAAAGAAAAATATTATTTTTAATATAATAATATATTTTAGAGGAGGAGAAATTATGAAAAAGAAGTTACTGGCAATTTTACTGGCAAGTGCATTTGTCATCGCGTCTCTGGCAGGCTGCGGCGGAGCAGGCAATGAAGCAGATTCCACAGGAGCCGCAGAAGACAAGACCATCACGGTGGCAGCATCCGCAACACCGCATTCCGAGATTCTTGAGCAGGCAAAGCCGCTTCTCAAGGACAAGGGCTATGACCTTCAGGTTACAGTATTTGACGACTATGTACAGCCTAATGAAGTAGTGGAAAGCGGCGAGTTTGACGCTAACTATTTCCAGCATATCCCCTATCTGGACAGCTTCAATGAAGAGAAGGGAACACATCTGGTCAATGCCGGCGGTATCCATTATGAGCCTTTCGGTATTTATCCGGGACAGAAGAAGGATCTGAATGAACTGGCAGACGGTGACACCATCGCAGTTCCTAATGATACGACCAACGAGGCACGTGCCCTTCTGCTTCTCCAGGACAACGGCCTGATCACTCTGAAGGACGGTGTAGGTCTTGAGGCTACTGTTACCGATATCGTGGACAATCCCAAGCATATCCAGATTCAGGAGCTGGAAGCAGCGCAGGTATCCCGTGTAACAAAAGAGGTGGCATTCGTGATCTTAAACGGAAACTACGCTCTTGAGGCAGGCTACTCTGTCGGTAAGGATGCTCTTGTATATGAGCAGGCTGATTCCGAGGCAGCCAAGACTTATGTGAACGTGATCGCAGTTAAAGAAGGAAACCAGGATTCCGAGAAGATCAAAGCCCTGGTTGAGGTTCTGAAGTCTGACGAGATCAAAAAGTATATCAATGATACATATGACGGAGCTGTAATTCCTTTTGAATAGAAAGCGTCTGTCTGCCGAGCCGGCATTACTGCCGGCTCTTTTTTTATGCTCAGCCGGAGAAGAGTCCGTCGGAAAACAGAGAAAATTGTCTGTGTTCGTCAATTTTTAACATCAAATTCACCATAATATGAGACTTTTTATGGATAGTAAATATATATAAATGAAAACATATAGATATTATTACGAAATAATGATATAATAATTTCGCTATTATTATATAATATGTACATTTTGCATAAATGAAGCTTGGGTCAGACATAAGGCCGGCATAATGAAAGTGTTTTGAGGTGAGCCTATGATGAAAAAGATTTGTACCAGGCTTGTGCTGATGGCAGGAGTAGTGGCAGTGATGCTTTTTGCTCCTGCAATTTTGACACAGGCCGAATCCAACCGTCCTTCCCGCCAGATTAA
>CACZQE010000169.1 GCA_902783205.1 uncultured Lachnospiraceae bacterium
TCCGAATAATGCGATTGTCTTTCCCTGGGCAAAGCCTTCAACGTCCTCTACAAAGGGCTCCATCTCAAGCTCTTCGAGCACTTCCGCCCCCATTGCCGGACATCCGAGCGCGAATGCTTTCGCACTCTTCAGCTGATCAACAGAAGCTGCGGAAACTTCCACCACATCGGCTTCTTTTCCCGCTTTTTCAATTCCGGCTCCGATTGCTTCTGCCATCGCAGCCGTATTACCGGTTCCTGACCAGTAAACTATACTGATCTTACTCATAATCAGTTCCTCCGGGTTCTTGTCTCACGCAGTTTTATGCGGCGCCTGCAATTGAGGGCAGCAGGGCCTGTGGTGCCAGCAGGAGGCGGATATCCCTGACTGCAGCCAGTTGTTCCATCAGCCTTTCCCTGCTCTGGTCAAACAGCGCGAATCTTTTCTTTGCTTCAGACAGATCATCGTAGACTTTCCAATAGCCGGAGCACAGATAATTCTTTCCCCGATTTTCCACAAATCCTTCGACATCGGCCACGGGATAACCCAGCAGTACACCTATCTCATGGGGAAAATCCGCTCTACCGGATATATAGTCACGGTAACGTGTCTGAATTTCATCAAGGATCTCTTCCAGGCTTTCTCCGCCAAGACCCGCTTTTTTAAGATACAGCCTGTTACCCGGCTGTATGATTAATTCTTCCAGCAGATCCCTGCGGTAGAGAAGAAATGTATGTCTGTCTTTCTTCACAGAGAGAAGCAGACAGCTGATTCCGGTTCCGGACAGGATCTCCGTGAGCTGCGCCTGGCTGCCGCCACAGAGATTCAGAAGATTCGACACTTTATGTCCGGCTATTACAGGTGCACACTGCAGGGCCAGCTGAGTATCAATCTTTCTGAGATCCAGTTCCTTCAGATAATCATACATTTTCCGTCTCATATAAACTCCTTTGAGTTAGTATTTCCTAACTTATGTTTAATATAACTAATCCCAAAGAACTTGTCAAGCATTTTTTGTAAAAAAAAGGACCCATCAGGCGATGAGTCCCAGTCCGGACAGCAGAATACGCAGTCCGATCAATATCAATATGATTCCTCCGGCAATCTGGGCTTTTTGCTGATAGCGGTTCCCGAAACGGTTCCCGATCAGAACGCCGATGATCGACAGGATAAATGTGATTATGCCGATTATAATAATTCCTTCCAGAATCGGATAGGACAGTAAGGCAAATGTGACCCCTACAGCCAGGGCATCAATACTTGTGGCAACCGCGAGGGCAAAAAGTTCCCTGATGGACACGCCTTCCTTGATGGCCTCCTCCTCCCCGAAGGCTTCAATGATCATCTTGACCCCGATCGCGGCGAGGAGCAAAAAGGCGATCCAATGATCGAATGAATCGATCACTCCGGAAAAGCGGCTGCCAAGAAGCCAGCCGGCAAAGGGCATACCCGCCTGAAAGCCTCCGAAGAAAAGGCCGATCAGCAGGGTTTGTCCCCAGTTGATCTTCTTCATGCCCAGACCCTTGCAAATGGACACGGCAAAAGCATCCATTGCCAGGCCGATTCCGATCAGGGCAAATTCTGTTATATACCTCATGTAAATACCCTTTTACTTTGTTACTTTTCCTCCGGGAGGGATCTGCTCTCTTTTTCCCTCTTTGCAGATCTTTTTCCGCCCGATTTCTTTCCGGGATATCTCTTAGGCACTTTCATGACAGCGGATGCCATGTCGGTAAAGACCGGAAGTGATAAAAAGAGAACCGCCAGAATTGAATAGATGATTACAAAACGCAGATGGTGGTCTCTCCAGAAGGGCTCCAGCAGCATTGTGATCTTCCATCTTCTGAAAAACTGATACTGAACAAACAGGTGGAAGACAAATATACCCAGCGTCCTGCTGCCGATACCCGCCAGCAGTCCGAATCCGAGTTTGTCCGGCGTCAGTACGATCAGGGCAGCGCAGATCAGTCCGCAGATGAAATAATACAGAAGCCTGAGAGCAAACCCGTTGATCCCGTAAAATCCAAGTTCGGAATAGGGATTCTTTCCCGTCAGGAGGGGCCTTAAAAAATACAGGTCTTCACCATAAACCACGATCACAAAGATCAGGAGAACTATGATGAACAGGGCAAGGGCTTTGGCCCACCATCGGCGGCAGAAAGCCTCCAGACTCTTATGGTCCAGAATGTAGCCCACATAGAAAAAGGGATAGAAAACAATGATCCTTGAGAGCATATACCTGTCTCCGATCAGGGGATCATAGCCGCTGACACAGGCCAGGAGAATGGATATGGCCAGCACATAGGAAGGTGCCAGGTCCTGTATCACCATTGTGATCACCGAGAAAGCCGCCAGCACAAACATAAACCAGGGAAGGGTCTGCTCCGTAGCAAGGTCAAACTCATAAACGTTAAAGAAGAATGCATTGTAGGCAAAAAACATCACCTTCATGACGACAAACAGAGCAAGATATCCCGCAACCCTGTACTTATTCTTTTCATTTACGGTTCTCTTGGCAAACAGACCGGACACAAACAGAAACAGGGGCATATGGAAGGTGTAGATAAAGAGAAAGACTTTTCTCATTTCCTCTTCTGTCTCGACATAGGAATTCACCATATGGCCCAGGACAACACAGAATATAAGCAAAGCTTTCAGAATATCCCATTTCTGTACCCTTACTCTGGCCTGGGTCCTCGAATCCGATTTTCTCCTTCTTGTCCTGATATGTTCCTTTTCCGTTCTGTAATGTGTACCAGTTTCAGTATTCAAAGTGATCGATCCCTTTCTGTTGGTAATTACCGCTTATCAACTTTTAAACAGAGTCTCAAGAATTCCGCGGCCCAGAGTAGCGCCAAGGTTGCCTCCCACTTTAGAGCCAAGGCTGCCGAACTTCTTGCCGAAGTTCTTGCCGACCTCACGGCCTACAGTTCCCAGAACAGATTTTCCTACCTTCTTTGCCTCTGTTCTCTTCTTTCTTTCCTCGCGCTCTTTCTCGCGTTCGGCTTTCTTCCTTTCAGCCTCTTCTTTTCTTTGCTGAGCGGCTTCTTCTTTTCTCTTTTCGCTCTCTTCTCTCTTCTGCTGGGCAGCTTCTTCCTTAGCTCTTGCCTTCTCTGCGGCCTCAGCTTCTCTGGCTGCCTCTTCTTCCTGTTTTCTTCTTGCTGCTTCCGCCTCTGCTTCCAGTCCCTTGCGAAGAAGGAACTCGTAAGCGGAATCCGGATCCTGGGGATTATAATACTTGGAGTAGAGGAGACTTGCCTTGATGGTCTGGTCTCTCTCCTCCTCCGTCAGGGAGCCGAATCTGCTTCTGGGAGGAAGGATAAATGCCTTCTGAGCAATTGTCGGAATACCGTCATCACCCAGGAAAGATACAATTGCTTCCCCTATTCCCAGAGCATTGATCGCCTCATATGTGTCAAAATCAGGGTTCTCGCGGAAAGCGGCCGCTGCCGCCCTGACACTCTTCTGCTCAGCCGGCGTGTAGGCATGCAGGGCATGCTGTACTTTATTTCCAAGCTGGGCGGACACTCCGTCGGGAATATCCCGGGGATTCTGTGTGCAGAAATAGATACCTACACCCTTTGAACGGATCAGCTTTACAACCTGCTCGATTTTCTCCAGCAGTTCTCTGCTGGCATCGTTGAAAAGAAGATGGGCCTCATCAAAGAAGAATACCATCTTGGGCTTATCCGGGTCTCCAATCTCCGGAAGTGTCTCAAAGAGTTCCGACATGAGCCAGAGAAGGAAAGTGGAGTAAAGCCTGCCGTTATTGATCAGGCTGCTGCTGTCAAGGATATGTATCGTTCCTTTTCCGCTGCTGTCAAGGGCCAGCCAGTCATTGATATTCAGCGCCGGCTCTCCGAAAAATGTCTCGCCGCCGTCAAGTTCAAGTCCTACCAGTGCCCGCATGATGGTTCCGATGGAGGCACTGCGGATTTTCCCGTACTCGGCCTCAAGATCGCTGCTGTTCTCCTGAACATAATTCAGCATCGCTTTCAGATCCTTGGTATCAATCAGAAGCAGCCCCTGATCATCGGCTATCTTGAAAACGATGGTCAATATATCTCTCTGCAGGTCATTGAGACCCAGGATTCTGGACAGGAGCAGAGGGCCGATCTCAGAAATCGTTGTCCTCAGGGGAATCCCCTGCTTTCCGAATATATCCCAGATCACAGCCGGGTATCCCTGGAAATTAAAACAGTCAGCAAGGCCGAATCTTCCGATCCTTGCCTGCATATCCTCGCTCTCCGATCCGGCTTTGCAAATCCCGGCCAGGTCTCCCTTCACGTCAGCCAGGAAGACCGGTACGCCCATATCACTGAAAGATTCAGCCAGTACCTTTAAAGTAACTGTTTTACCGGTTCCGGTCGCACCTGCAACCAGTCCGTGCCGGTTTGCCATCTTTGATGAAAATGTCAGCGGCTCATTCCCCGTCATGGAATTCGCGATCCAGACTCTGTTATCTTTTATCATAAGACCCCTCCAATCTTGCTGCCAAAAACCATATATTCTCTCTACCTAATATACCATGCTATTTTACAAATAGGAAGAATAAAGTCCTGACGGCAAAGACAGCCGCCTGCAGGCCTCATGGCTTACAGGCGGCAAATTCATCATGATTTGCGTCACAAATCCTATTAATCATTAAGATAGGGATATTTCTCGAGCTCCTCGTCCGTTGCTTCATGCATCATATCAAACAGATCGCAGTCCCACTTCTCGGACAATCTCTCCACTACATGTTCCGGGAGGCATTGGACCTTTGCTTCTCCATATATATCATCCCAGTATTCTTCATCTGCAAAATAATACACTTCCACACCCCCTTATTTTCTGTCTATACTATCATATATTTGCATAAAGGTACACAGAAAAAGTGAAGATTAGTGAAAATATACTAAAAAATGTTTCGAATTCGTCACTGTGCCCTGTCTTTCAGGTACTGGTCAAGACTTTCCACCAGTTTTCCGGATTCCTTTGCCTTGTCCAGAAGGGCCCGGTTGCCGGCATTCATGGTCCCGAAAGAGGCCGGGGCGCAGTAAACCGCCTGGCAGCTTTCCATGAGATCTGCCGCCTCCCGGATCTTTTCATCCGTGACAGGCTCAAAGGCAGCTTCGGTCACCGTTTTCTCCGCCATGATGTTGGCGATGGGATAATCCAGGTCATTTTCGTGAATCACTCCGGCTGCAAAGGGAATTCCCAGTTTCTGCAGTCTCCGGTAGGCAGGGATACCTTCTCCGCCGCCCCCGATGATAAAGATAACCGGATCCCCGTGTCTGGAAGCAAACTCCAGTGAACCGAACTGCTCCAGATAATCACCGTTTTTGATCTCATAGAGTTCCCTGATATAGCTTCCCTTAAAGACTTCCTCCGGTGTTCCGCTCCGCTCCACAATACCGTTGTGGATACAGAGCACCATATCCGCTACTTTCTGAGTCAGGTCCAGTTCATGCAGAGAAAGGATCACAGCCAGGTTCTTTTCTTTGACCAGGTCTTTCAGGATGGTCAGAAGCTCCAGTTTATGATTGATATCTAGGAAGGAGGTCGGTTCGTCCATGACAAGGAGCTCCGGCTCCTGACAGATGGCTCTGGCAAGCATGACCCTCTGGGACTGGCCGTCAGAAAGCTGTGTAAATAGTCTGTCACGCAAATCCCAGACTCTTACGAGGCGCATGGCGTCCTCCACCTTCTGCCAGTCTGCTTCTGAAAGAATGCCAAGTCTGCCGGTATAGGGATAACGGCCGGTGCTGACAATATCATGACAGGTCATCATCTCGGGCCTCATACGCTCCGTCATAAGAATGGACATTCTCTTGGCGATATCGTGCTCTTTCATCTTCTGCATGGATTCCTTTTCCAGGAAGATCATGCCACCTGTGGGTTCCAGCTGCCTGGTAATTGTTTTCAGCAAAGTGGATTTGCCGGATCCGTTAGGTCCGACCAGGGTCAGAATCTGACCGGCTTTTACCCCGAATTCAATATCTTTGACAATAACAGTACCTTCATACCCCACCGAGAGGGCACTGGTATGAATGATTCTTTCTTCCATTCCTGTCCCCTCCTACTTTTTCCGGTCTCTGGTCAGCATGATCCAGATGACAACAGGCGCGCCGAACACAGCCGTAACTGCACTGATCGAAAGTTCCGTAGGCGCGAATACCGTCCTGGCGATCAGGTCACAGAAGAGACAGAACACAGCGCCTCCCAGAAAACCTGCCGGCACTATGAAGATCGGTTTCGCAGTTTTAAAAAGGCTCTTGATCAGATGCGGCACAGCGATTCCAACGAAGGAGATCGGTCCGGCAAATGCGGTAACACATGCCGAAAGAATACTGGACAGAAAGATCAGCTCCATCCTGAGAAGCCTGATATTAACGCCCATGTTTCTGGCATAGGTCTCACCCAGCTGGTATGCTCCCATAGGCTTTGACAGGAGAAATGCCCAGATCATGGCGATAAATACCATCACTGTCATGACTCCTACATTCTCCCAGCTTACGCCGGAAAAGCTTCCCATGGACCAGTTGTGAAGATTTACAATATTTGAATCATCGGCAAAGGCAATGACAAACTCCGTTACAGCGGTACAGATATAGCCGATCATGACACCGCAGATAATCAGAATGGACATCTGCCTTACCTTTCTGGATATCAGAAGAATCATTCCCATGGAGACCATGGAGCCCACAAAGGCAGCCAGGATCATAGTCGCTGAATTCACAACCATACCCCTGGACAGGGCAGCGATCATGACCAGAGCTACCACCATCTTGGCACCCGAAGATATACCAAGTACAAAGGGACCTGCTATGGGATTGGAGAAGAAAGTCTGAAGCAGAAATCCCGCTACAGCCAGAGCCCCGCCCAGAACGACTGCCGCGATGATCCGGGGAATCCGGATATCCCATATGATGTGTCCCTGTACCGTATCATTTTCATGCTGCAGGATAATACGGAGGACTTCCTTTACGGACAGATTCACACTGCCCGCATTGATATTCCATATCAGCAGAACAAACAGAAGTACCAGAAGAATCAGGTACCCGGCTGTATATCTTAATCTTGTCTTTTTATTCATAAGTCCGGTTTCCTTTCCCGTCTGTTATCTGCCGGCTCATTTCATTTTGTGCAGGAAAGTCAGATCCGCTCCTTCTCCCGCATCGTCATGTATAATGCTGTGGAGGTCGACGATCATCTGGCTGACACCGGTAGTCTGCTGGAACATATTGCTTCCGGTACACCATACATTTCCTGATTTCACAGCTTTGAAATCCGCAAAGAGTTTATTCTTTTCCACCAGCTGGTCAATCCGGTCCAGGTTGCCTTCAATCGTGGAATTGTAGATCAGAATATCCGCATCCTGGGCTCTGGAATAGAATTCCTCCATCTGCATATTCATGGTGGAAAGGGCATTTTCCTCGTCTGCCTTCATATCAGAGAGTACATATTTCCCTCCCGCCATCTCAATCATCTTTGAAATGTAATCTCCGGGTTTGCGGACATTGATATAACCTGCCGAGCTTACA
>CACZQE010000170.1 GCA_902783205.1 uncultured Lachnospiraceae bacterium
AATAACAGGCGGAAATAACTTTAATATGACAAAGGGCGCGAACGGTGGCGGAGAATGGAATGGATCTCAGATCGTGTTCGGAAGCGGGATCGATATAACGAGCATCGACAGCCCTGCAGGTTCCACTTCATGGAAGTTCAACATAGGTAATACTCAATTCAACGTCAATGGCCCTAAACTGGAAGACAAGGCCATCAGACAGGAATCGGAAGGCCAGAAATTCATAGATTTAGAGGCATATCAGGCTGCGGCTTCCGCGTTATCAGCGAAATACTCGGAATACACATCGACGAAGATATCCAAGCAAGAAGGCGCGGAATCGGTAATCATTGAAAGAAACGACGCTACCATTGCGTCATACAATGTCGATGCTGCGGATCTGACGAAGAAAATCGTTGTAAACGACAGCAACGTAGACGGCAGAGATCATGTATTTATCATCAGCATAGACGCTGCAGGTGTCGATGAGGTAAAGATACCCGGCCTGTCTGTTACAAGCGATGGTTATACCGGAGAGGTAAGTGAATGGACAAAAGGCAATGTTATCCTTAATATTTATGACTCATCTGCGGAAGACAAGCAGTATAGAGGAAATGTAACCGCAGAGGGATTGATTTCTGCTTCGATCCTTTGTCCATATGCATCCTTTGCAACAAACAGCAATGTGAATGGCCAGATCATAGCCGATAAGATTCTGATAGGCGGCGAATTCCACAGAGACTCCATCACTTTCAATCAGCCTATAACAATCAAAGGCGGACTCAAGGCTGCTAAGGAACTGGACGGAAACAGAGATCTTGAAAATCAGGTATTTGAATTCAAACTTACCGGTGTTGACGGAGCCCCGATGCCTGATGGCGCAAATAATCCTTCGACTTACCAAAGTGAGCTTGATGGTCTGATCCTGTTTGGATATATCACTTTCCCGGCTCCGGGAGAATATAAATATGAATTGGAAGAAGTGATCCCAAGTGATGCCATAGATCTTCCGGACGGAAGAAAATTCAAGGATGGAATGATCTATGACACCTCCAAGTATACTATCGGAGTCATTTCGGATTACAGATCTGATACGGATAGTACTCTCGTAATCAAAAGCTACAATATTTATGATAAGGACGGCAATAAAGTCGACTCCATGACTTATGATGCCGGCAAGACCGGTGTTGTCACATTCAAAAACAACACCGCTGACGGAAAAGCTAAAATCAAGGCAGATAAGAACTTCGATGGCTGGATGACCAGTTCCAAGGAAGGACAGAAATTTACGCTGAAAATCCGCGCGAAAAGCTTCGTCGATAAGGATGGAAACGAGCAGTGGGAAGGCAAGAACGGAGCCCAGTATAAGCTGCCGACGACCCAGCCTGATCAGCAGTGGCAGACGGGATCTCAGGAGAAGACGATAGAAGTATCAAAAGATTCTCCGATTGCGGATTTCGGAACCCTTTCATTTGTAGATCCGAATGGTCATTTTGAAGAATCCAATCTTGGAACCTATACCTACGTTATCTCCGAAGCGATTCCTTCCGGTGCGACCTACAGCGCCGACGGTAAGATCGCCGTCAAGGACGGTATCATTTACGATGCCTCAGAGCATATCGTTACCGTGAAAGCGGTGAAGACATCTGACGGAAGCTGTCTCGTCACGACGGAATACGATGGGAAAGCAAAGCCCCTTACGATCACAAATACGCTGGATCAACTGACCGTTGAGAAGAAATGGTTCACAAACGGACAGGATGTTACTGCGGACACAACAGGAACGATCTCCTATGATCTGATGCGCCACGCAACCAGAATCAAACAGGAGAAAGAAGTAGGCATCTATACCGGCGGGGATCAGAATAATGTCAACAAGGCGGAGACGGTCACACTGACGAAGGGGGCCCAAATCAAAGTCACATCGGATAATCAGCCGACAGTCAAAACCTTTGAGAACGGAAGCCGGATGCCAAACGGTACTGATCTGAACTTTACATCTCAGTCCAATAAGACCTACACCTATGTGATCAGCAACATGTCAGCCATCAAGGACAACATTGGCATCGCCGGCAACAACATGAGCTATGAGATTATTCCGGCGCAAGAAGACAGTTCGTCTGATGATGCAGTCGAAGATACAAAAGTCGACACATTTGAACTGACCAGTGAAGACAACTGGAAAAACACCCACGACAGCCTTCCTGTCTCGGGAACAGAAGACGGCAAAGATTATAACTATACTTACTACGTAGTCGAAAACCCTGTCCCGGACGGATACACGGCGAGCTATTCCACTGAAGAAGGAGTGAACGGTGGCACGATCACTATCACCAATGCCAAAGAGGAGGAAGAACATGCCAACCTGAAGGTAAAGAAGACCTTTGAGGACGGCACGCTGACCAATGAAGAAAAAGGCCTGGTCGAGTTCACCGTCAACGGACCGGATGGATTTACCCAGACCAAAACCTACGCCCAGTTTGAAGAAGGCGTTTGGGATCTGGGAGAGGTCGCAAAGGGACAGTACACGGTTACCGAGAAAAATGCGGCCAAAGACGGCTACATCCTGACGACGACCTACGTAGTCGCTGGACAGAAAGCGCAGCAGGCCAGTGCAGACCTTCAGCCAGGTGATGATATCACCATTGAACTGATCAACAAATATGAGGAAGACAGCGGTGAAGATACGGTCCATGACGCAGTCACGATCACGAAGAAGGATCAGGACGGGGAACCTCTGGA
>CACZQE010000171.1 GCA_902783205.1 uncultured Lachnospiraceae bacterium
AGGGGATGGACTCTGGTCTGCCTGGAAGAGTTCCCCCTTGGCTGGGGCAAATCTGACGGGACCCGGATGAAGAACAAATATCCGCCGGGATGGAGAATGATGTAAAAATGCCTGATACAGGCCATGGGAATGTTTTCATGGCTTATAAAGGCTAATTATGATATGATAAGGCTTAATAAAATATAGAGAAGAAACCATTAATAACCAGATAAGAAAGGAAGAGATTATGAGCCCGTATATGGAAAAAGCCCACAAAGTCCGGGAAGAATCCGATGTTCATTATAACTGTGCCCAGGGAGTCCTGGCGGCTTTTGCTGAAGAACTCGGAATCGATGAGGATACTGCTTTCCGCGTCGGAGCCAATTTCGGCAGCGGTATGCGCATAGGCGGCACTTGTGGTGCCGTGACAGGGGCCCTCATGGTCCTGGGTCTGGCCGGTGTCGACAACGGACCGGAAATGCAGGCCCTGATTCGAAGAGTCAGAGGAAATCACGAGGGAGTCGTTGACTGTAAAGACCTGCTCAGACTGAATATGGAGACAGATGTTCCCAAGCATGAACATTGCGACAACATGGTTTATGAAATGGTAGAAATGACAGAAGAAATATTGCGGGAAAAAGGAATTATCAAAGAAGACTGTGAGTGAAAGGAAATGAGGTTACAGCCATGAAAAAATCAAGGATTGCATTATTAGCAGCAGTCTTTCTGATCACCTTTCTGACTGCGGCGGGAGGAGGCTACTGGTACGGAAATGAGAAAGCAATTTCCCGTTTTGAAAAAGAGGAGAAGATTGAAAATAAAGTTGACCGAAGTGATCTGGAAATCTTTGAAGATGTAGAAGGTCCTATATATGTTACCGGACATAAAAGTCCTGACTCAGATACCGTCGGAAGTGCCATCGCCTATGCGGACCTGCTTAATCAGCTGGGATTTGATGCCCGCCCTGTCATCCTGGAAGATGTGAATCCGGAGACAGAGTACATCCTGGAAAAGGCAGAGATTGAAAAGCCCATGATTCTTGAAAACGCGGCCGGCTGCAACATGGTCCTGGTGGACCACAGCGAGTACGCCCAGTCGGCGGACGGCCTGGAGGATGCAAAGATTCTGGCTATTATCGACCATCACGGAGACGGAGATGTAAGAACAGGTAATCAGCTGATCTATGACAGCAGACCTCTGGGTGCCACCGCCACCATCATCTGGATCCGCTACCGTAATTACGGGCTGGAGCCTGACAAAAAGACCGCATTTGCCATGATGGGGGCTATCCTCTCGGATACGGGAAACCTTACCTATGACACAACGACAGAAGCGGACCGGAGAGCCTTGAGAGATCTGAGCAGGATAGCAGGTGTCTCTGATCTGGACGGCTTTTACAGAGACATGTATAAAGCCTCCATCTCCTACAAGGGTATGACGGACGAAGAGATTTTCTTTAGCGATTATAAAGAGTATACGGCCGGTGTTGACGGTGACAAAGAGTTCGCCATCGGCTGCATCAATGTATATGATGATGCGGAAGGAAGAGAAATGTCGGCCAGGATGGCCAAGGTAATTCCCGGAGCCTGCAAGTCCACCGGAATTAAAATGACCTATGCCCAGATCAGCATTTATCATGATGATATTTCCATCACCTACCTTGTGCCTTCCGACAAGGCGGCAGAAGAAGTGATCAAGAAGGCTTACGGCGGCAAAGCGGTATATGACGGGACAGCATACAGGCTGCAGCCCGGCGTATCCCGGAAGACGGAACTGGTTCCGGCCATAACGGATGTCCTTAATAAGGAGTAAGACAGGAATTAAAGAATGAAACAGGTAAGACTTGACAAATGGATCTCAGATACGGCCGGCATCAGCAGGGCCATGTCCCGGCAGGCCATCAGAAAAGGACAGGTCCGGGTCAACGGCCAGGTGCAGACCAGACCGGAAAGTAAGGCCGATCCGGAATCAGACCGGGTGGTCTTTGACGGGATTCCCCTGACCTATGCCGCCCACCGCTATCTGATGATGCACAAGCCGGCCGGACTGGTCAGTGCCACGGAAGACCCTGTGGAAAAGACGGTAATCGACCTGGTCAGGGAGCCTGTAAGAGGTCTTTTTCCTGTGGGACGCCTGGATAAAGATACGGAGGGCCTTCTCCTGCTGACCAATGACGGAGGCCTGGCCCACCGTCTCCTTTCGCCCCGCCGCCATGTGGACAAGTGCTACTATGCCAGACTGGACGGACCGGTGGGAGAAGAAGAAATCCGGCTTTTTGCCCAAGGCCTGGATATCGGGGATGAGAAAGTGACCCTGCCGGCGGTCCTTGAGCCGTCGGACCATGAGCCGGACGCTGTCCTGATCACAATCCGTGAGGGAAGATATCATCAGATCAAAAGGATGGCCCGGGCAGTGGGAAGAAAAGTCCTTTACCTGAAACGTTTATCTATGGGAAGCCTTTCCCTGGATCCGGCTCTCCTGCCGGGAGAATATCGTCCGCTTACCGAGGAGGAACTTGACAAACTGCTGACTGACGGAGACAGATGATGCAGACAGACTTTTTACCTGTGAATCTGAAAGAAATGAAGGAACGGGGATGGGACCGGGCAGACTTCGTATATGTATGCGGAGATGCCTATGTAGACCATCCCTCTTTTGGCGCGGCCATCATTACCCGTATCCTGGAAGATGCCGGATACAGGGTGGCCATGATCGCCCAGCCTGACTGGAAGGACCAGGATTCCATCACCGTCTGCGGTGAGCCGCGTCTTGCCTTCCTGGTTTCTTCCGGAAACATGGATTCCATGGTTAATCACTATACTTCATTTAAAAAGAGACGCCATCAGGATGCCTATACGCCGGGCGGCGGATTTTCAAAAAGACCCAATCACGCCGTGGTGGTCTACAGTAACCTGATCCGGAAAGTCTACAAGGAGACACCGATCCTTCTGGGAGGCATAGAAGCTTCCCTGCGCAGGCTTGCCCACTATGACTACTGGAGTGACAGCGTGAAGAGGTCCGTCCTTCTGGATGCCGGCGCAGACATTCTCATGTACGGTATGGGAGAAAGGTCGGTGCTGGAAATTGCACGGGCTTTGGATGAGGGAATTCCTGCAGAAGAGATCACTTCCGTAAGGGGAACCGTGGTCCGCGTGCGGGAACTGCCAAAAGAGGATGACTGTCTGGTCCTTCCCGCTTACCAGCAGGTAAAAGACGACAAAGAAGCTTTTGCAAGAAGCTTTTACATACAGTACAGCAACACGGATGCCATCACAGCCTCCCGCCTGGCAGAGCCGTACCGGACAAAGGAATATGTCCTGCAGAACCCGCCGGCCCTGCCTCTATCAGAAGAGGAGATGGACCGGGTCTACAGCCTGCCCTATACCAGGAAATGGCATCCTTCTTATGATGCGGCAGGCGGCATTCCGGCTCTTTCCGAGGTGAAGTATTCACTGACAAGCTGCCGGGGATGTTATGGGGGCTGCAGCTTCTGCGCCCTGACTTTTCACCAGGGCAGGCGGATCCAGAGCCGGAGCCGGCAATCTCTGGTCGCAGAGGCGAGGCAGATGACAAAAGATCCGGACTTTAAAGGATATATTCATGACGTGGGCGGGCCTACGGCAAACTTCAGAAAGCCGGCCTGCAAAAAGCAGATCGAACACGGAGTCTGCAGCCACCGCCAGTGCCTCTTTCCGGAGCCCTGCCCCAACCTGATCGCAGACCACAGCGATTATATAAAACTTCTGAGGGAACTGCGCGACCTTCCCGGTGTAAAAAAAGTCTTTATACGGTCAGGCATCCGCTTTGACTATGTGATGGCGGACCGGAACAGGGACTTTCTGGAAGAACTCTGCCGCTACCATGTAAGCGGACAGCTGAAGGTGGCTCCTGAACACATTTGCGACACGGTACTTTCCCTGATGGGGAAACCCTCCCGCCATGTGTACGACAGTTTCTGCCATGCCTATGCCGGTATGAACCGGAAGATCCGGAAAAAACAGTATCTGGTGCCATACCTTATGTCTTCCCATCCGGGCAGCGGCCTTAAAGAGGCTGTGGCCCTGGCGGAGTTCATCCGGGATCTGGGCTATATGCCCGAGCAGGTGCAGGATTTCTATCCCACGCCCGGCACCATATCAACCTGCATGTATCATACGGGTCTGGATCCCCGGACCATGAAAGCGGTCTACGTGCCGGTCACTCTTAAGGAAAAGCAGATGCAGCGGGCACTGATCCAGTACCGGAATCCCGATAATCATAAACTGGTCCGGGAAGCCCTGGTCCGGGCAGGAAGGGAAGACCTGATCGGCTACGGAAAGAAATGTCTTGTGCCTCCGGAAAAGAATGACAGGGGCCGGGACAGGAAATCCCCCAAAGGGAAAAGCACACCGGCAGGAAAGGACAGATCTGCCCCGGATGAAAAGCCAAAGAAAAAGCGGAAAACAATACGAAATGTCCATAAAAAGAAAACTGCGGAAAGGAGAGGCAGATGAGAATCGCCATTGTAACCGGAGC
>CACZQE010000172.1 GCA_902783205.1 uncultured Lachnospiraceae bacterium
CAAGGTCAGCTTCAGTGTTGAGATGGAGCCGGATGAAGTTACCAAAGTACAGGTCATTAAGTTATAAAGAATCAGCAAGACTGAACCGGCCCGGAAATCTCCTGGATTTCCGGGCCTTTTGATCGTTTAAAAGGGATATCTATGGCAAAGAATAAAACGAAGACAATATTTTTCTGTAAGGAATGCGGGTATGAATCATCCAAGTGGATGGGGCAGTGCCCCGGCTGCAGGCAGTGGAATACCCTGGTGGAAGAAAAAGTCACAAAGAGCAGTGGAGCCGGCAAGGCCGGGAGCGTGGAAAAGGCCAGACTTACCGGTCTTTTTGATGTGTCCACCAAGGAGGAGGACCGGATGTCTTCCGGCCTGCCGGAACTTGACCGGGTACTGGGCGGGGGCATTGTCAGAGGCTCCCTGACCCTGGTAGGCGGAGACCCCGGGATCGGCAAATCTACTCTGCTGCTGCAGGTTTGCCGTTACATGGCGAATCAGGGCAGGTCTGTGATCTATGTGTCCGGGGAGGAATCTCTGAAGCAGATCCTCATGAGGGCAGACCGGCTGGGAGGCTTTGAGAAGAATGTGGGCCTCCTTTGTGAGACGGATATCGGGGCGGCAGCGGAAGTCGTTCGCAGCCGCAAGCCGGACATGGTTGTTGTGGACTCCGTCCAGACCATGTACGCAGAAGAAATCTCCTCGGCTCCGGGCAGTGTCAGCCAGGTCAGGGAAGTCACTTCCGTCCTGATGCAGCTCGCCAAGCAGGAGGGGATCGCGGTATTTCTGGTGGGGCATGTCACCAAGGAAGGTGTGGTTGCCGGGCCCCGGACCCTGGAACATATGGTGGATACCGTTCTTTATTTCGAGGGAGAAAGAAATGCGGTTTACCGGGTCCTGCGGGGCGTGAAGAACCGTTTTGGCTCCACCAACGAGATCGGAGTGTTTGAAATGAAACAGGAAGGCCTGATCGAAGTCCGCAATCCCTCCCAGGTCATGCTGGACGGCAGGCCGGTGGATGCGGCAGGTTCCGCAGTGGTGTGCTCCATGGAAGGCAGCCGACCCCTGCTGATCGAGATCCAGGCCCTTGTATCCCACAGCAGCTTTAATATACCCAGGAGGACCACGGTGGGCATCGACTTTAACCGGGTCAACCTGCTGCTGGCTGTCCTGGAAAAAAGGGCCGGGATGCAGCTGGGAGGCTGCGATGCCTATGTGAACCTGGCAGGAGGCATGAAACTGGGTGAGCCCGCAATTGACCTTGGCATCGTCTGTGCGATCATCTCCAGCTACCGTAACATCCCGATCTCTGAGGGGACTCTCATATTCGGAGAAGTCGGCCTGACCGGAGAGGTGCGGGGGGTAAGTTATGTGGAACAGAGGATCCAGGAAGGGATCAAAATGGGCTTTACCCGCTGTATCCTGCCGAAAACGGGAAGCAATGTCCAGGGTGATCTGGCAGATAAGATCGAGCTGATCGGGGTCTCCAATGTCCGGGAAGTTATCAGTAAATTGTAAATATTTCTAAATAAAATCATCTGTTTTCATAAATATCTATTCATTTTTCCGAGACGGATAACTCTTGCTATGCATGTTTCCTTGTGCTATAATTTTGCATGTTGGTGTCACAACCAGATTTGAATGGAGGAAAATATGTTTGAATTTGACTATGTAAAGCAGGCAGACCCGGAAGTTGCGGCAGCGATGCAGGATGAGCTGAATCGTCAGCGGAATAATCTTGAGCTGATCGCCTCTGAGAACCTTGTTTCCGAGGCAGTCATGGCAGCGATGGGAAGCCACCTTACCAATAAATATGCAGAAGGTTATCCCGGAAAGCGCTACTACGGTGGCTGCGAACATGTTGATGTTGTTGAGACCCTGGCGATCGAGAGAGCCAAAAAGCTGTTCGGCTGTGAGTATGCCAACGTGCAGCCCCACTCCGGCGCTCAGGCCAACATGGCTGTATTTTTTGCTGTGATGGATATCGGCGACACCTACATGGGTATGCATCTTGACCACGGCGGCCATCTCACTCACGGAAGTCCGGTCAATATGTCCGGAAAGAATTATCATTGTGTTCCTTACGGAGTGAATGACCAGGGTGTGATCGATTACGACAGGGTGAGAGAACTTGCCCTGGAATGCAAACCGAAGATGATCATCGCAGGTGCAAGTGCCTATGCCAGAAAGATTGATTTCAAGAGAATGAGAGAGATCGCTGACGAGGCCGGTGCTGTCCTGATGGTGGATATGGCCCACATAGCCGGTCTTGTTGCGGCAGGCCTTCATGAGAGTCCGATCCCCTATGCTCATGTTACCACAACGACCACCCACAAGACCCTTCGCGGTCCTCGTGGCGGACTGATCTTATCCAGCGAGGAAGTGAACAAGAAGTTCAACTTCAACAAGGCGGTCTTCCCCGGAATCCAGGGCGGCCCTCTGATGCATGTGATCGCCGGCAAGGCAGTATGTTTCAAGGAAGCACTTTCCGATGAGTTTAAAGAATACCAGAGACAGATCGTAAAGAATGCGGCAGCTCTCGCCGCTGCATTAAAGGAAAGAGGCTTTGATATCGTGTCCGGCGGAACCGATAATCATCTGATGCTGATTGACCTTCGGAAGATGGACCTTACCGGAAAAGATATGGAGAAGCTTCTTGATTCCGTACATATCACCGTGAATAAGAACACCGTACCGAATGATCCCAGATCACCTTTCGTGACCAGCGGAGTCAGAGTAGGAACTCCGGCTGTGACATCCCGCGGCCTGAAAGAGGATGACATGGTGCAGGTTGCCGAAGCATTCAAACTCGCGATCATTGACCGCGATACGGAAGCTGCTGCTGCCATCGTGAAGACCCTGACAGAGAAATATCCGATCTATCCCAGCCAGGCATAGGATCCGGACTGAAAGCAGAAAAGCGTATAAAAGCAAGTTCCGATGATATCATTTCATCGGAACTATTTTTATGGATATTCTTAAGCCATTTCTGTTATAATGAGAAAGCACTCCGTGCGCATGCTGACAAGTGAGCCTGAGATGAAAGAGGAGAGCGATATGAAAAAACTGATCATTGCGGAAAAACCTTC
>CACZQE010000173.1 GCA_902783205.1 uncultured Lachnospiraceae bacterium
GAGTCGGACTGGCTTGATGATTATTCCCTCTTTATGGCTCTTAAGAAGCATTTCGGCGGCAGCAGCTGGCTTTACTGGCCGGAAGAAATCCGGCGGAGAGAGCCCGGCGCTCTTAAGTCATTGGAAGAAAGAGTCGGGGAAGATATCCTCTTCTACAAGTTCCTCCAGTACCAGTTCCACAGGCACTGGTCCTCTCTCAAATCCTACGTCAACAGCAGAGGGATCCGGATCATCGGGGACATCCCCATTTATACCGCCCTTGACTCCTGCGAAGTCTGGTCTGATCCGGGACTTTTTCAGCTGGATGAGAATCTTAGCCCCACGGCTGTGGCAGGCTGTCCTCCGGACGGCTTTTCGGATACAGGCCAGCTTTGGGGCAACCCTCTCTATCGCTGGGAAGCCCATAAGGAAGAGAATTTCGCATGGTGGAAAAAACGGGTCCGGAGGACCCGACGTAATTATGACGTCATACGTATCGATCATTTCAGGGGTTTTGACTCTTATTATTCCATTCCGGCAGGGGATGAAAATGCGATAAGAGGCCACTGGGAAACGGGTCCCGGTTATGACCTTTTTGCTGCCCTCAGGGAGGACGGTCTTTGTGACTCTGTCATTGCGGAAGATCTGGGTTACGTCACGGAATCTGTCCGGGCTCTGGTCGACCGCTGCGGTTTTCCGGGTATGAAAGTTTTTCAGTTTGGATTTGATTCCAGAGACCAGGCCGGTGCTGCCCTCTACCGTCCGGAAGTCTATCCCGAAAACAGTGTGGCCTACACCGGAACCCATGACAACGAGACCATGAAAGGCTGGTTTCATTCCATACTCCCCGAAGAAAAAGAAGCTCTTCTTGACTGTCTTGGTCTGACGGATCCGTCTGAGACTGAACTTCTTAATGCCTGCCTTGAATGTCTCATGGCAACCCGGTCCCGCCTTGTAATCATCCCCATGCAGGACTATCTGGGACTTGGTAACAGGGCCCGCCTCAACCGGCCGTCGACCATAGGGGAAAACTGGTCCTGGAGGATGAAGGCCCATGCATTTGATGAAGAAACCGCCGGCAGGATCCGGGATCTTACATCCCGCCACGGCCGCCTGAAACATTAACCATTCACATACTGATATAAACGGAGTGTTAAAAAATGAAAATAATCCATACTGCCGACTGGCATCTGGGCAAGAACCTTGAAGGACACAGCCGGCTTCCTGAACAGGTCCTTTTTGCGGAGGATTTTATCCGCATCTGTCAGGAAGAAAGGCCTGACCTGATCCTGATCGCAGGAGACATATACGACAGCTATAATCCATCTGCAGCTGCTGAAAAGCTTTTTTACGAAACGCTGAAAAAGCTTTCCCGCGGAGGACAGTGTGTTACGGTCATCATATCCGGTAACCATGATAACCCGGACCGCCTCATGGCCTCCGGCCCACTGGCCAGAGACCACGGAATCATCATGGCAGGAAAACCCATGTCCGCGCCTGATCCGGGGAAATACGGACAGGCAGAGATCACGGAGAGTATGCCGGGACTGATCCGGCTTAAGATCCGGGACGAGGAAGCGGATATCCTCCTCCTCCCCTTTCCAAGCGAAAAAAGGCTGGGAGAAGCCATGGGCGACATAAGCGCTGACGACCGGACCCAGGCCCAGGCATACGCTGACAGCCTGGCTGCTCTTTTTAAGGAGCGGGCATCTCATTTCAGAGACGGGGTCATCCACCTTGCCGTGAGCCATCTCTTTGTCATGCAGTCCGAGGAAGGCGGATCAGAGCGGAGTATATCTCTGGGCGGCAGTTACCTGGTCGACCCTGCTGTTTTTCCTGACAGCATTGACTATACCGCCCTGGGACACATCCACAAACCCCAGACCGTACCCGGCCATCCCAATATCCGATACAGCGGGTCACCCATACATTTCAGCCTGAAGGAAACCTCTTTTGACAAGATGGTCCTGGCTGTTGAGGTTTTCCCCGGAGAACCCTGCAAAATCCGCAGCATCCCTCTCCCGGTCTACAAGCCCATTGAGTGCTGGCACTGCCCCGGTGTGGAAGAAGCCATCGACCGGTGCAGGGCGGAAAGCGGACGTGACTGCTTTGTCTATCTGGAAGTGGAGACGGACCGTTACATTTACGAAGAAGAAATCAAGCAGATGAAGCAGGCAAAAGCGGATATTCTTTCCATTATCCCGATCATAAAAAATGCGTCCGAAGAGGAAGAAGTCCGTTCCGGTCCTATGGAGGAGGCCTCTTTTGAAGACCTTGTCCGGGACTACTACAGGAAAAAATTTCAGAGGGACATCAGTGAGGAAACCATGGACCTTCTGATGAAAATAAGGGGGGATCAGTTCTAATGAGACCTGTAAAACTGACTTTTCAGGGAATCAACAGTTACCGCAGCCGTCAGCAGATTGATTTTGAATCCCTGACCAGCCGCGGCCTTTTCGGCATCTTCGGACCCACAGGGAGCGGCAAGTCCAGCATTCTGGACGCCATGACCCTGGCCCTTTATGCCGATCTTCCCCGTAACACTAAAAAATTCATCCACATGAACGAAACCCAGGCCAGCGTTTCATTTGATTTTGCCATCCACAAGGACGGTATGGACCGGACTTACCGGGTGGAGCGTACATTCCGCTATAACAAAGGGGATTCTTCTGAAAATGTCCGCAATATCAAGGCCCGACTGACTGAAACCACAGGCGGGGCCGAGAAGATCCTGTCCGACCAGCCCCAGGATGCCAGCAAAAAAGTTGCGGACCTTCTGGGCCTCGGCAGCGATGATTTCATGCGTACTGTCGTACTGCCCCAGGGAAAGTTCAGCGAGTTTCTGCAGCTGAAAAACACAGAACGCCGGAATATGCTTCAGCGTATATTCCACCTGGACGAATACGGAAAGGAACTCATGGGTAAACTGTCCCGGGCTCATCACAAGCAGGAGGGTATCCTGGCAGAACTTAACGGAAAGCTTTCCGGTTATGAAAATGACACGGCAGAAGTCTTAAGCAACACCGAAAAAGAACTGGCTGTCCGGGAAGAAAATCTGAAAGACATGCAGAAAAAAAAGGAGAAAGTCGAGGAAAACTATGAGGAAGCCCGCAAGCTTCGGGAAATCCTTGAAGACTATAATCGTATCAAAGAAGAAAAAGAAAAACTTGCCGGGGAAAAAGCTGCTATGGAAGCCCTCTCTCTTCAGATAGAAGAAAGTGAGAAAGCAAACAGAATCAGACCTTTTGTCCAGGCAGTAAAAGGCAGCCGTGATAAGGTCGTCCGCCTCTCCGGGGAGTTAAGGTCAGCCCAATCACAGTATGAAATTGCAGAAAAAGCATACGAGGAATCCTTAGAAGAACAGGAAGAGCACAGTCTTTACCGGGATAAACGACTGGAAGAAATGCGTTTACTCCGTCCTCTTCTGCTGGAAGGTGTCCAAC
>CACZQE010000174.1 GCA_902783205.1 uncultured Lachnospiraceae bacterium
AGCGCAGTGGTAAGCCACGAGGCAGGAACCGCAGTGGTCACCCTGAGCAGTGATGTGGCAGACGATGTGCTGAAGGCAGCCGTGGAGGAAGAGGAATACCCTGTTCTCGGCATTGAGTAAACAAAAACCTGAAAGGAGTAGCATAATGAAAAGGAAACATTTTAAAGGATTACTGGTCAGTGTGATGATGGCTGCCCTGCTTCTTGTTACCGCCGCATGCGGCAGTGCGGGAGGAGCAGGCGGAAGTGAAGGGACAACAGAAGCAAAAGCATCCAAGGGCAAGCTTCGTGTGGCAATCGAACTGGCATATCCTCCTTTTGACTATAAAGACGAAGCCGGGGAACCGACCGGTGTGGATGTCGACCTGATCAAAGACTTCGGCGCGGCTTACGGATATGAGGTTGAGATAGCGGATACATCCTGGGACGGCCTGATTCCGGCTCTTCAGACAGGAAAGGCAGATGCGGTTATCTCCGCTATGTCCATCACGGATGAGAGGGATGAACTGGTAGACTTCTCAGATGCCTACGCTCTGGCAAAGATCGCCGTGCTGGCTTCCGCGGATTCCAAAGCGGAGACAGACGCGGACCTGAACTCTCCTGACATTACCATTGCAGTCAAGAGCGGAACAGTAGGACACATTTATGCCAAAGATTTCTTCCCCAAGGCAAAGCTCACAGTTCTCAACGATGAGAGTGCCTGCATCAATGAAGTCCTTCAGGGTAAGGCTGACGGTTTTATCTATGACGAGCTGACCTGTACAAACTACAACGATGAGAACCCGGACAAGACAAAATGTATCTCTCTTTCCAACGCTGAGACAGGCGGCTGGGGTATTGCCGTAGCCGAAGGCAACACCGAACTGGTAGAAGAGCTGAACGCATTTATCAAAGACTATTACGAAAGCGGAAAGCTTGACGAGCTTGGAGAGAAATATATGCCCGGCAAGAAGGAAGAGTTTGCAAAGAACGGCTTCCAGTGGTTCTTTGACCTGGAAGATCAGTATAAGTAAACCGGCACTGTAAAGGAATTATGAAAGCTTCACAGATCTTTATCAGTAATAAAAATGAAAATACACCGATCTGGAAAGTGCTGTTAAACATGACGATCATCATCGGAGCGGCAGCTCTGATGGTGATCGTTTCTCTGAAAAGGATTAATGTCACTCTGGATTATTCTTTCCTGCCTGAAGTGGCCTTCCGCCTCCGCCAGGGATTTAAGATGACTCTGATCCTGAGCCTGGCCAGCCTTGTGTGCAGCCTGCTGATCGGCATCATCAGCGCAGTGGCCAGGAACAGCAGGATCCTTGCTTTGCGCTATTTTTTCACAGGATATGTAAAGCTGATCCGGGGTACCCCTCTGCTGGCTCAGATTTATCTTTTCTTCTATATAATAGGTACGGCCTGGGGGATAGAGAACCGTATGGTATCCGGTATCCTGATTCTTTCCGTATTTGAGGGAGCCTACATTTCCGAAATCATCAGAGGAAGCTACCTGTCTATGGAACAGCAGCAGATCGAGGTGGGAATGGCCGTTGGCCTGGACAGAAAAGGGATCATTACGGAGATTATCCTGCCCCAGATGCTGGCCCGGACCATCCCGGCCCTGACCGGTCAGTTCGCTTCCATTATCAAGGATTCCTCCCTCCTGTCGGTGATCGCGGTCACGGAGATGGCCCAGACTATGCGGGAGATCAGCTCTCTGAACTTTAAAATGTTCGAGTGTTACTTCCTCCTGGCGGGTCTCTACCTGCTGCTGACACTGCCCATCACCTATATCAGCGAATGGCTGGAAAGGAGGTTCGGTTATGAGAATTAAACTGGACCGGCTGACAAAGGCATTTGGCGGGCATATGGTGCTGGATCATATTGATTTTGAGGATGATTTCAGCACCCTGGCAGTGATCGGTTCGTCCGGCGGCGGAAAATCCACTCTCCTGCGCATCCTGGCAGGCCTGATTCCTCCGACGTCCGGCCATGCCATGCTGGACGGGAAGTCTCCCGAGGGGAAGGCATCGGACCAGTTGGCCTACAGGAGGCAGCTGGGATTTGTCTTCCAGCAGAACGGTCTGCTCAAACATTTGACAGCAATAGAGAACATCACCATGCCCCTCATCAAAGTGCATGGGCTGGGCAAAGCTGAAGCGGAAAAAAGGGCAAAAGATCTGCTGATCCGGTTCGGCCTGGAAAAGGAAAGGGATAAATATCCTTATGCCCTGTCCGGAGGCCAGAGCCAGAGGATCGCCATTGCCAGAGCCATTGCGCCCAACCCCGTTCTCCTTCTGCTGGATGAACCCACCAGCGCCCTGGACCCTGAGTACACCGTCGAGGTACTGGATATGATCCGGGAACTCAAGGAAGAGGGAAGAAATTTCATCATTGTCACCCACGAGATGGGATTTGCCAGAAAGGCCTGCGAGAAGACCATGTTTCTTCATGAAGGCAGGATTTCGGAATACGGCTTAAGTGACAGCCTTTTTGCATCTCCGGCTACGGATTCTCTTAAGAAATTCCTTGCAACATTACTGGAATGGAATGTAAAATAACAGGGAGAGATAAGGGAGAATACTGACACGGGAAGGAGATGAACCACGTGTTTGTACAGAAGATAAGTCATCTGGCTAAAAGATACAGAAAAAGACGGCTCCTGCCGGGACTTCTGGCAATGGCAGTCATAGCGGCTCTGCTGGTCTCGCTGTGGCGGCCGGGAAAACCGGGCCGCGCGGCAGGTACCTCGGAAGGGAATGAGCAGACAGACTTTGAGGTTCATTTTATTGATGTGGGCCAGGGAGACGCCGCACTGATTCTCTGTGACGGACAGGCCATGCTGGTGGACGGAGGAGCAAAAAACCAGTCGGATAAATTATATACCTATCTCAAGGACAGGGGTATTGACCGGCTGGATTATATTGTGGCTACCCATGCGGATGCAGACCATGTCGGAGGCCTTTCCGGCGCCCTTCATTATGCTACAGCAAAAAAGGCACTTGCTCCGGTAAAAGAGGTGGAGGAAGAGGCCTTCAGCGACTTTGTCAGAACACTGGACGGCCAGAATGTTTCCGTCACCGTTCCGAAGGTCGGAGATACTTACTCTCTGGGGGAAAAAGGACTGATCACGGTGCTGGGACCGGTCCGGGAGGCAGAGGAGGACAATAATAACTCCCTTGTACTCAAGGTGGAACACGGGTCAAACAGCTTCCTTTTTACCGGTGACGCGGAAGAGGCCGAGGAGCAGGACATTATGGATGGCGGAAAGGATCTTTCTGCCACGGTACTTAAGGTGGGACATCACGGAAGCGCCTACTCCACTTCGGATCTGTGGCTTTCTTCCATCAATCCCCAGTATGCGGTGATTTCCTGCGGAAAGGATAATGAGTACGGTCATCCCACGGAGGAAACATTAAAACGTCTTGATGAGCACGGGGTCATTATTCTCCGGACGGACTTGCAGGGAGATATTATCTTCAAAGAAGAGACAGGACTCCTGAATTATCAGGTGGAAAAAAACCCGGATGCGGACACCCTGGTTCCCGGAAGCAAACCGGAGAACATACAGGAAGGCGAAGAACCCCAGACCAGGACAATTCCCGGGGAAGACGAAAAAGGAGGAACGAAATATATCCTTAATGTCAATACCGGCAAATTTCATGAACCGGACTGTAAAAGTCTGAACCAGATGAAAGAAAAGAATAAAAAAGAATTTACGGGAGACAGGCAGGAGCTGATCGACAGTGGATATGAGCCCTGCCAGAACTGTAATCCCTGAAATGTATAAAAAGGCACCGCCGCCACGATGAAAAAACGTGACAGCGGTGCTTTTCCATTTTCTCTGAATTTTTCCCGGACTTCCCTGGTCGGACGGGACAGTCAGACCTGGGGATAAATGTACTCCCAGACAAGGTCCAGTACCTGCTGGACATCCGAATGCATGGCCTGGGTGGCGATTACGGCATTCTTTTCCGGGATGACGATCAGGAACTGACCCTCTCTGCCATAGGCCCGGTAGGTGCCGGGAACAGAGTTGTGCCAGAAATACCAGCCGTAGCCTTTCTCCTCGTCATGGGCGCTTCCGGTGGGATTGATCACATTGGAATCTACATGGCGGGCTGTAACATTGCGGATCCAGTCCTCGGAGAGATATCGTCTGCCTCCGAAAATGCCGCCTGCCGCATAGAGCTGGCCCAGCTTGCACATATCCGTGATATCAAGGAAAAGATCGCTGGCGGGGAAGGTATGGCCTTCAGGGTCGGTGCCCCAGACGGGCTTTTCGACACCCATGGGTTTCCAGAGTTTCTCATAAAGATAATCCAGCATGGTCATGCCGGCTGCCTTTTCCAGCATACGGCCTGCCACATAGGGAGCCAGGTTTCCATAGGCGAAGTGCTGGCCGGGCTCATAGGCGAAGGGTCTGGTAAAGGCATAGGTCAGCCATTCTTTTTCCATCTCCGGTGTGATGCCCTCGTGATTTCCTTCTTTCAGCATCTTCCGCTCTGCACTCATCAGGAAAGGTCTGCCGTGGCCGGTGGTCATTGTCATCAGATGACGGAGGGTTATTTTCTGCCAGCGGGGATCCGTGCCGGGTCCCATCAGATCGGAAAAAAAGTCTGCGGGCTTTGCGTCGGGAGTCAGTAAGCCGTCCTCTACTGCAAAACCAATGGCAGTAACGGTAAAACTTTTGGCGATGGAAAAAACATTATGAAAAATAGTGTCGGTAAAGCGCTGCAGGCCGAGGATACGCTCATTCTGCATTACCATGACGGCATCCATGGCGATGCCGGCTTCCTTTGCCGCGTCGGCAAATGCTCTGAAGGATATCATCTCAGATCACTTCCTTTACTGTGATAATCAATTATAAACCGTTGTTTCTATTTCTATTGTCATCTTTCCCTCAGGATTCGTCAAGTATGAAAAATGTTTCACGGGGCAGTCCGGAAAAGGGACGGAAGACAGGCCCCGAAACGGCTCTTGTTGAATGCGGCCGTCCCTTATGGTATATTTTCATCGTAATCATAAAGAGACAATATAAAGCAGATAAAAGAGGTTATGAATTTATGACATATGAAGAAGCGATCCGCTGGCTGGACGAACAGAGATACTCCAAAATTTTTCTGGGGCTTGATACCATTCGAAGACTGATGGAACTGCTGGGCAATCCCCAGAAAAAGATGAAATATGTTCATATAGCCGGAACCAACGGCAAGGGATCCACGGCAGCCTGCATGGATGCTGTCCTGCGAAAGGCAGGATACAGGACAGGCCTGATGACATCTCCCTATCTGGTACATTTTGAGGAGAAGATCAGAGTGGACGGGAATCCGATTGACCGGGAAAGCCTGATCCGGCTCACGGAAAAAACGGCTGCCTGTGTAGAAAAGGTCCGGGCTGAAGGAATGGATCCTACACCCTTTGAGATTCAGACCGCCGTGGCCTTCCAGTATTTTCTTCAGGAAAAGTGCAGGATCGTCGTTCTGGAAGTAGGATTGGGAGGAAGACTGGATTCCACCAACGTGATCGACAGTTCGGAAGTTTCACTGATCACTTCGCTGAGTATGGAACACCAGAACTTCCTGGGAGATACCATTGAAAAGATCGCGGGGGAAAAGGCCGGGATCATCAAGGAAGGCGGGACTGTGATCTGCCATCCCCAGTGTCCGGAGGCAATGGCCGTAATCCGGGAATGCTGTGAGAAAAGGAAGGCCCGCCTGCTGGTTCCCGACCCGGAAAAGATCCGGCAGAAAGAGGCAGATTTTGAAGGACAGAATTTTGAAATAGAAGGCAGGGGAGACTATCGTCTCGGACTGGCCGGAGACTATCAGGTCATGAACGCGGCAGCCGTTGTGATGGCGGCAGACATCCTGACAGAGAAAGG
>CACZQE010000175.1 GCA_902783205.1 uncultured Lachnospiraceae bacterium
ATGGAACTGGTGCGGGAGAGGGCTCACAAGACTCTGAACCGCTACCTGATCCCGATGGATGACCGGGTCCGGGAATTTATTAACGGTTTGCCCTTTGCTTTGACAGGGGCCCAGGAAAAAGCCCTTGGGGACATCCGTAATGATTTTTCCGGGACGACTGCCATGAACCGGCTGGTCCAGGGCGATGTGGGAAGCGGAAAGACCATTATAGCAGTCATATCAGTCTATGCAGCCGTTCTTGCCGGTTATCAGGCTGCCATGATGGCGCCTACGGAAGTGCTGGCTGAACAGCATTATGACAGCTTCAGGTCCTTTCTGGGCGGCTACGGCATCCGGTGCGGACTTCTGACCGGGTCGACCAGAGCGGGAGAAAAGCGGAAAATACGGCAGGAACTGGCAGACGGCAATATTGATGTGATCATCGGAACCCATGCTCTGATCCAGGAGACAGTGGATTTTGCCCGGCTTGCCCTTGTCATAACGGATGAGCAGCACCGCTTTGGCGTAAGACAGAGAGATTCTCTGATGAAAAAGGGGGAGGACCCCCATGTGCTTGTCATGAGCGCAACACCCATACCCAGGACACTGGGAATCATTCTTTACAGAGACCTGGATGTCAGCATTGTAAATGAACTGCCTGCCAACAGGCTGCCCATAAAAAACTCGGTGGTGGGACAGGCCTACAGACCTGCCGCGTGGAATTTCCTTCAGAAGCAGGTCAGTATGGGACACCAGGCTTATGTCATCTGTCCCATGATAACGGATGAGGAAAGTGTGGAACTGGAAAGCGTGGAAAACTATACAAAGATGCTTACGGCCGCCATGCCGCCTTCGGTGAGGATCTCCTCCCTGTACGGGAAACTGCCTGCCGCTCAGAAGAATGAAATCATGAAAGAGTTTGCCGGAGGAGAGATTGACATACTGGTATCCACAACCGTGATCGAGGTGGGGATTGACGTTCCCAATGCTACAGTTATGCTGATCGAGAATGCCGAGCGCTTCGGCCTGGCACAGCTCCATCAGCTGCGGGGAAGGGTAGGAAGAGGCAGCGCCCAGTCCTACTGTATCTTTATCTCGGGAACAGACGAAAAGGAAGCAATGGACAGGCTTGCGGTAATCGGTCATTCCAATGACGGCTTCCATATTGCAAATGAGGATCTCAGACTCAGGGGTCCGGGAGATCTGTTCGGAACCAGACAGAGCGGAACCATGGACTTTGCCCTGGGAGACATTTACGCAAATGCAGATGTCCTGAAAATGGCATCGGAAGCCGTAACCCAGCTCCGAGAAGACGGCTTCAACTTTCATGAGCTTTACGGCTACGGAATCAGCGATAAACTGAATTATGCACAGGATATATAGACAGCAGGAGGATTGAGATGAAAAGAAATGCTTCATATAACTATAACCGCCTTCCCATGGAGGGAGCCTATAATGTCAGGGAACTGGGCGGATATGCGGCGGGCAACGGCGCCGTGACCAGATACCATGAGTTTCTCCGGAGCGAAAGGCTGGACTGTATTACGGAAGAGGACTGGAGATTTCTTAAAAGCTACGGTCTGGGTGCCATTATCGATCTGAGGGGTGAGCCGGAAGCAGAGAAATTTCCCAACGCATTTGCAGATGATTCTTCCGTTGCCTATATTAATCTTCCTTTTATTACGGACAATGTGCTGGATATGCGTGAGGTGAGGGAAAAAGGTTTTGATCCCGGACAGTTTTACATTAATCTGACAGAATACCGTAAAATGGTGGGAAAACTGATGCGTTTTATTATCCGCCACAGAAAAAAATGTGTTCTTTTCCACTGTACTGCAGGAAAAGACCGGACAGGTGTCCTGGCCATGCTCCTGCTGGGTATCTGCGGAGTCAGCAGGGAAGACATCATGGCCAATTATGAGGTAACATATTCCTATCTGGACGGAAATGTCGATGTAGACTACCCCATGGGTCTGGAAAAGCTGCAGTACTCAAAGAGAGAGTGGATCAGAGGCGCCTATGATCACATTATGGAAAAGTACGGATCCTTTTACCGGTACTTTATTGCCTGCGGGCTGACACCGGGAGAAATCCGTATGATCAGAAAGAAGCTGACAGGAAGGAGAAGAAGATTATGCGTGTTATAGCCGGAAAGGCCAGAAGACTTCAGCTGAAGACCATCGAAGGCAAAGATACAAGACCTACCACAGACCGGATCAAAGAGACGCTTTTTAATATAATCTCCTTTGATATTCCGGGCTGCAGATTCCTGGATCTCTTCGCCGGAAGCGGAGGAATCGGCATAGAGGCATTGAGCAGGGGAGCATCCCGCGCTGTTTTTGTGGAAAATAACAGAAAAGCCGCTGCCTGTATACAGGACAACCTGGTCCACACCAGGCTTAGGGAAGAAGCGGAACTGATGACAAGAGACGCCCTTTCCGCAATCGCCATCATGAACGGAAAAGAAGAAGCATTTGACATTGTCTTTATGGATCCGCCCTACGGGAAAGGACTTGAAAGAGAGGCTCTTTACGCTCTTTCTCAATCCTCCCTGCTCCACCGGGACAGTCTGGTGATCATTGAAAGCGATTTGGATACAGACTTTGATTATGTGGAGGATATGGGCTTCTTTGTGGACCGGATCAAGACCTACAAGACCAACCGTCATATCTTCATAAAAAAGGCTGATTAATAACAGCTGATTATTGCAAAACAATAAAGGGATATGATAAAATCATTTTGGGTCAGTTCAGGCTTTAAGAGCCTGCAGGATCCAATAAGGACAGAAAAGAGGCAATTATGGCTACAGCAATTTATCCGGGTACATTTGACCCGGTCACACTGGGGCATGTCGATATCATCCGAAGGGCCAGCCGGCTCTTTGACAGGCTGGTGATCGGGATACTGGTCAACAAGCGCAAACAACCTCTCTTTTCTCTTGAGGAGCGTATGGAAATGCTCAGAGAGGTACTGACAGATCTGCCGAATGTTGAGGTGTCATCCTTTGAGGGACTGCAGATTGATTTCTGCAGGCAGGTGGGCGCGGAGGTCATTGTCCGCGGATTGAGAACCCCTGCAGACTTTGAGTTTGAGCTGGTCATGGCCCAGTCAAACCGCAAGCTCTGCGATGATATTGAAACTCTTTTTCTTACAACGGATGCGCGGTATTCCTACATGAGTTCCAGTTCGGTCAGGGAACTGATCGCATTTGGAGCGCCGGTCAGGGGCTTTGTTCCCGAAAAGACTGCCCGGAGGATTGAGGATAAGTTTTACCGGCAGGCCTGAGACAAGTTTTGATTTGAAAATGCTTTGCAATTTATATAAAGGAGAATGAAGATGGCTGATATGACTGTAGAACAATTGATTGATGAGATCGAAGTGTACATCGACAACTGCCGGTCCGCAGGTATGCTGGGCGGCGGAAGTATGATCAAGGTTAACAGGGAAGAGATACTTACCATGCTGGATGAGCTCCATGACCAGCTGCCCAGAGAACTGGCACAGAGCAGAGAGATCATCAAGGCCAGGGATACCATCCTGGACGACGCCCGCGCCAGAGCGGACAAGATCATGGAAAGCGCACGCCAGGAGGCAGGTACTCTGGTGGGTGAAGATGAGATTGTGAAAATCGCTCAGATGCGTGCCGACACACTTCTCAAAGAAGCCCAGGACGAGGCGGATGCCCTCAGGACCATGTCCAGATCCAACGCTTCAGAAGTACAGACGGGCGCTCTTCAGTATGCCCAGAATATTCTTGAAGGCATGGAGTATATGTACAAGAATATCATCAAGCAGGAAAGAGAGTATTTCGACGCGGTCATTCAGAAGCTGGAAGAGGAACACAGACAGATTCTCGATAATAAGCATGAGATCGACATGCAGCTGGGAGCAGGCCCCAAGGGAACCCGCACCAAAGAGGATTTTGAGAAGAAAAAAGAAGAATAAATCATTGACAACAAAATATCTCATGTGTATAATAGCAAGAGTATGAGTAAAAGAGGTTGCAGGAATTATGCTAATTAATATTTCCGAAATCTTGACAACTCCATCAATTATCAGAGAATATACTGCGGAACCGGACTCGGATCGAATCAAGCTCCGGCGAACCAGCTACAAAGTGGCTCATCATGAGCCATTTTTATTGAAGGTCGCCAGAGAAGATAAGAAACTGAGAGTTACCGGAGATACCGAGATAACTCTGATCATGCCATGTGACCGCTGTCTTGAAGATGTGTCAGTCACCATACCGGTGAAGATAGACCGTCTGATCGATCTGGACAGCCTCAAGGATGGCAATCAGGACGTAGATGAAGTCAGTTTCATGGACGGATGCATGTTGGATGCAGATATACTTGTCAAGGACGAGATTGTGGTTGCACTCCCGACAAAGATTCTGTGTAAGGAAGACTGCAGGGGCCTGTGTCCCCAGTGCGGAGCGAATCTTAACAAAGTAAGCTGCGACTGCCGGACAGATCATGCTGATCCCAGGATGGCAGCGATTCGCGATATCTTCCGTGATTATAATGAATGAATCAATTTACCTGGAATTCTGCATCATATGAGATATGTATTCGAACGTCAAATATTACGGAAAGAGGAGGTGTGACCATGTCTATTTGTCCCAAGAATAAATCTTCCAAAGGCAGAAGAGACCGCCGTAGAGCGAACTGGAAGATGAGTGCTCCGACATTAGTAAAGTGCAGCAAGTGTGGCGCTTTAACAATGCCTCACAGAGTATGTAAGGCCTGCGGAAGCTACAACAAGAAAGAGATCGTTGCTGTTGACTGATCACACAGACCGGTCTGACATATAGCTTATCAGGGTTCCGTGAGAAATCACGGGACCTTTTTTTGTTTTATGGAAGGCGCACGTCTTTACAAAGTGGAAGATTTGTATAATAATGGAGTAAGCATCATGAGAGAGGAGGTCGACCATGACGAAGGAAATACTGAAAGAGCCTGGATTTGTCCGGGAATTGCTCGCCCTGATGCGAAGCGATATGCCGGCAGAACAACTTCTTGACGAGTTATCCAATTATCATGAGAACGATATTGCCGAAGCGATGGAAGAACTCAGTCCGGAGGAACGAAAAAGG